>CAZTAR010000328.1:0-5620 GCA_964611695.1 uncultured Planctomycetaceae bacterium
GGCGACCGTTGACCCTTTCTCCCCGGAGTTTCAGCGAGATCTCGACATTCTGTTCGGCCGTGAGCACAGGCAGCAGGTTAAACCGTTGGAAGACGAAGCCGAGCTTTCGGCGTCGGAGTTGTGTTCGGCCGGCATCGTTCAACGTTTGCGTGTGTGTTCCGTCAATTTCCACGGTGCCAGCAGTAGGCTGCATCATCAGGCCGAGGATGTTCAGTAGCGTGCTCTTCCCACAGCCGCTGGGTCCCATGATAATCACGAACTCTCCGCGACGGATATCCATATCGATCCCGTGCAGAACGGGTGTTTCGAGACGACCTGCACGGTAGGCGTGGCAGACGCCACGGGCTCGGAGTATCGTGTCTTGTTCGTTCATCCGACAACCTTCATAACGTCTCTCGCTCCACCTTCATAACGACTCGCGTTTGATTGTGGCACCGGCGTCTCGCCGGTGGGGCCGCAAGGGCAAGCCACGGCCAAGCTGCCGCTTGAGCGTGCCACCCGTCCGCAAAGCAGAGCCGCGACTGTGAAGGAGCGGTCATCATACGCCGAAAGGGCCCACTGTATTGCGCACCAACCGCTCCCTCACGGTCGCGGCTTTGATCCGCCGGCGTCACTCGAAGCTGAGTGCGGCGACCGGGTCCAGTCTGGCGGCCCGATAGCCGGGATACAACGCGCTCAGTGTTCCGCCAACGACGCCGATGACCATTGCGATTGCGAGGAAGTTCCACTCGATGCTGATTGTGATCAGCGGCTTGGCGGATTCGAGGGCGTACTTTACGCCAAACGCGGCCGCGATACCGATGAGCGTTCCGCAGAGGCACACAATAATGGCCTCCGTCACGGACTCGCCGATGAGATAGAGCTTGCCGGCCCCCATGGATTTGAGGATGCCGATCTCGCGCGTGCGTTCGAGGACCATCGTGTGCATGCTGAGCAGGATGATCAGGAAGCAGACGACCAAAGCAACACCGCTGGCGGCGTTGATGTAGACGTAGATCGACGAGAAGCTCTCGTAGAGTAGTGCCCGGTAGTCGCCCTTGAGTTCCACCTTCGCCTTGATGTGTCGGCTCAAGGCATCGGCGACGGATTCGGCGTAGTGTTCCTGTCCCTTCTCGGCCGACGGTGGTGGGTGCAATTGGACGAAGAAAAGACTGACCCACGGAATGCCGCCGAGCTTGATATTTTGGAGGACTTGGAGCGGACAGAAGACGCGACATGCGACACCGGTCTCCACGATTCCGACGATCTCGAACGAACGGCCGAGGAACGTGACGTGATCGCCGACCTGATACTTGCCCACGCGAGAGAGCCGCGTGTCAATGACCAGCTCACAGGCTTCCTCCAATTCCGCGTCGGAGATCAGGTTCGGATCATAGGCGCCGCCGTCGCTTCGGAGCGCATCCAGGCGATTCCCGAACGCGCGGCCTTCGTCGAAGAGGCGCCCGGCCACGATCTTGCGCCGCCCCAGAAACGCGGCCATGTCGTCGTGATCGACCCCGAACAAGCGCTGCTGTTGTCCGCCGAGATGGACTGTATCGACGAGCACGCCCATGGTTCGCTTGACGACCCGGCGACCGTCAACTTCGAACGCATCTATCACCGGCGCGATCTTGGCGGTGAACGCGGCACCCGCGGTGAAGATGACGTTTTCGTTTTCGGGCAGGACGATCAGTTCGGCGTCGACACTTTGCACCCGGTCCGCCACTTCATCGAGCATTCCGTGGGAGAGACCGAGCATCACGAGCAGCATCGTGATGCCGATCCCAACGGCGAGAATCGAGAGGCTGGTACGGAGTTTCCGGTGAAGAAGATGTGCGACTGCCAATGATGCCAAGCTTGTGTCACCTCATCGCGTTATGGTCCCATTGCCGCATCACCAACGCCGAGTAGTCCGAGCAAATCCCGGAGGTCTCCGATGACGTGGTCCGCCTCGCCGGCCCACGGCGGCCAATCACAACCATCGGCGACGAACAGCACGGTCTTCGTTTTCGCGCGGACGCCGCAAATGATGTCGTAATGGTAATCGCCAACGGACCATGTGTCGGCAGGTTCGACGGAAAGTTTGCGGCAAATGTCCAGGATCGGCTCGGGTGATGGTTTCGTGGGGCCGTCTTCACGGGCCCGGATCAGGTCGAACGCCAGCCCGTGTCTTGATTGAACGACCTCGACCGAACGGCGGGAGTTTCTCGTCATCAGCGCGACGCGAATACCGGCGGCTCGGAAAGTGTTGACTACTTCAGATGCGAACGGTTGCAGTTCGGACGTGTCGGCGGCGATTGCTTCATGGCGATGGAGAATCGCCTCGGTCCGAGCGAGATCCTCGGGGGCCATCTCGCGCATGGCTTCCAGAATGGGCACGGCACCGAGGCCGATTTCTTTTTTGATCAGGTCGAAATCCAAGTTTTGGCGTGTGAGGGTGCCGTCCATGTCGAATATGATCGCGCGAGTTCTCTCCGACATGACGGCGTCCTTCAGCACGAAGATACTATCCAGAAAAACCTTGTATTATGCCAAACCTAATGTGGCACCGCCGTCTCGGCGGTGAAAACACAGGCGAGACGCCTGTGCCACAATTATGAGATAGTTCCTAAAAAGCTTTGTCACAGAATTCGACGCGGCCGACGTCCCCTGTCGGCCGAGGCAAACCATTGGTCATCGACGTCTGACACAGGGGCCGATGCTATCACAGATTCATGTGTAGGGATGCTCTCGCTGACCCTTTCACGCATTCTCTTCTTCGAGAAAGGGGCGAAGCTCCGCCAGTTTCTCGTCGACCAGTTTTTTTGCCTTGGCCTGCAGGGTCAGACGGACGCACGATTCCCGCGCGTCCGGCCGGAGATTGACCCACCACTCAGGATACCGAACTGTGAGCCCGTCAAGGTCGTCAATGGCCGCGTCCGCATGGGCGGTTGCGAATGCCATCACGGTGCCGTCCGGATTGTCGGATGCAAACACGATCTCGCCGGATGAGCGGTACCGCTGCATGGGCCGGACAAGCTCGCCCAGTTTGCGCCCTGACATAACGACGAGGTTGACCACATGTACGAACGCGAGCAGTGCCGACTCACAAGCGCTGGCGCTCCTGAAATAGAAACGACCGGAGAGATCGCAGCCAAAGGCCGCATTGTGTTCGACCATGGCTTTCTTCAGGAGTATCTGCCCCACGGGCGAACGGACCGGCACGCCTCCGGCACGCTCAATCTCCTCGGGTAGGGAGTCGATTGCTCGATGGTCGAAGACCACTGCCGCCCCGGGCTCACGCTCGATGAACATGCGTACGAGCAGTGCCGCGATGCAGTCGGTCGGGATCGCGAGGCCCTTTTCATCGAAGAACGCGCACCGGCTCGCATCGCCGTCGAAACAGACGCCAAAGTCGGTCTTCTGACTTTTGACGAGATGTCTGAGTTCTCGCGTGTTCCTGGCGACCAAAGGGTCCGGCGTATGAACGAATGCCCCGGTGTGTTCGAAGTTCAGCGGAACGATCGTGAGGCCTTTGACGCGTTTGAAGACGATCGGGACCCACTTGCCGGCCGAGCCATTCGAGGCATCGACGGCAATCTTGAGAGGTCTTGCGAGTTTGTTGCCGCCAATCAAAACGCGGCGAAGAAATTCCGAGTAGGGTTTCGCGAGGCTTTGCGAAGAGAGGGCCGCCGTCGTGCCCGTTTCATGTCGGGGTACCCTGGACGCAATGTCGTGGATGCTCGCCAGTCCCGTGTCGAAGCCGATCGGCACCCCGTTCGTAGCACAGAATGTGAAACCGTTGTACTCGGCCGGCATGGAACCGCCGGTCGTCTGAATGCCGCCGCAAGCGCCGAGACGCCCCACCGCGAAATAGAGTTGCGGCGTATCAATCAACCCAATATCAACAACATCCATGCCGCTCGAACGCACCCCTTGCACAAGGGCCTTTTGCAGGCAGTGACTCCGTTCGCGCGTATCTCTCCCGACAACAATCGTCCTCGTGGCGGGGTCCGCTCGGTCATAGCCGCGAAGTTTGCCACGCAGGTATTGGGCGATGGCGTGCCCGATCCGCCATGCGGCATCTTCCGAAAGGGGTTCGTATGAGGCCGACGAGAGGTCGTCCTCGCGAAACACCGACTCCAGTTTGTCATCCAAGTCCTTGCCGTCATCCACGACCGGCCGTTTCAGCCCTACCGTATCGTCGTTGAACGGGCATCCACGACATTTAGGGAAGTGTGCGGATCTTCGCCCACGACATATTGCATCGGATATTCGGATATGCTCCTCGCCGGGACAGTACCTGCGGTAATCTTTTGTCGGTTGCCCTGCCGTCATGGCCAAAGATCGTATCCCAGTCCCGATTCGGATTCCACTCCTTCCCGCCTTGAGGTTCCGCGCGGGTGGCACTCTCCCGGTTGTTCAAGTTGCGATTTTGCTGCGAATGACGGCTAGAAGGGGCGAGAAAAGGCGAAATGTTCCCGCTCGGGAACCTGTAGAGTGTGGGGAGGATCGGCTTCTTGCCAACACGGAATCTTCGTATCGACCCTCCTGCAAGCGGAAAAGCCGATCGTCCCCAATTCACGCTGATCGGTACGCCTGCTTGGCCCATGACTTGCAAGTATTCCAGCCCGGGGGCATTCTACCCGGAATTCCGGAACTCGACGGGACAATAACTAGTCAGGCGTGGGCCTGATTCCGATCCCCGCCGAAAAGTCTTTAGGATAACGTGTTTAGGCGCGGATCGTCGCAACACACCTACAAACACAAGTAGAGAGTTTTCTTCGAGAGGAGAGTCAAATGACACAAGCAGCCAGCGCTGGACCGTCGCAGAAGTACGCACCGTCTGCTGAGTTTTCCGCACAGGCTCACGTCAAGTCGGTGGAAGAGTACGAGACCATTTACAAACGATCAATCGATGATCCCGAAGGTTATTGGGGCGAGATCGCCTCGAATTTCCACTTCTTCAAGAAGTGGAACAAGGTTTTGGAATGGAAGGAGCCGTTCGCCAAGTGGTTCGTCGGCGCTGAGACGAACATCAGCTACAACTGCCTGGAGCATCAGATTGCCAAGGGTCTCGGCGACCACACCGCGATCATTTGGGAAGGTGAGCCCGTCGATGACAAGGGCCAGCCCAAGGAAGTCAAGAAGATCACTTACAACGACCTGCTCAAAGAGGTCTGCAAGTTCGCGAACGGCCTCAAGAAGCTTGGCGTCCAGAAGGGCGACCGCGTCACCCTTTACATGCCGATGATTCCTGAACTTGCCATCGCCATGCTGGCTTGCGCGAGGATCGGCGCACCGCACTCCGTCATCTTCGGCGGTTTCACGGCCCAGGCGATCTTCGACCGACTCGAAGACGCCCAGTCACAGTACGTCATCACCGCCGATGCCGGCTACCGACGCGGCAAGTTCGTGCCGCTGAAGAAGAATGTTGACGATGCCTGCGACATGACCAAGTTGGTCAAGAAGGTCGTCGTTTTCCAGCGTGCCGGTAATGAAGTCACCATGAAGGACGGCCGCGATGTTTGGTGGCACGACGTCATCGAAGGCGTTTCGGATTCCTGCGAATGCGAGCATCTTGATGCCGAGCACATGCTGTTCCTCCTCTACACCAGCGGAAGCACCGGCAAGCCCAAGGGTATCCTCCATACCACCGCGG
>CAZTAR010000329.1:0-5591 GCA_964611695.1 uncultured Planctomycetaceae bacterium
ACGTCACCCATACGGTCATTTTCTTTATTTTCATTGTCGCCAATATCGGTGGCTCATTGCTGCCGATTGGTGATCCGCCGCTGTTCCTTGGGTATCTCCGGGGCGTTCCGTTCTTGTGGACCCTGAACCTGTGGAGTTCGTGGGCCTTCACCGTGGCGCTGCTGCTCGTGCTCTATTGGGTGTGGGACAGCATCAAGTATAGAAGCGAGGATCCCGCCAACATTAAGCTCGACGAGACGCAGGTCGTCTCTATTTCAATCAACGGGAAGATCAATTTCCTGTTCCTGGCAGGCGTCGTCTTCGTGACCGGAACGCTCGATCCGACCAAGGAGTTTTTCGGGACCGGGTGGGCGCCGTTCCCATTCTGTCGCGAGCTTCTCCAATTGGCGTTTGTCGCTCTTTCCCTGCTCTTTACGGCGAAGCGAATTCGCAAGGACAACAACTTCAACTATGTCGCCATTCTCGAGGTCGCCTGCTTGTTCATCGGAATCTTCATCTGCATGCAGGTGCCGATCGAAATTCTGAACACCAAGGGGCCGAGCCTCGGCATCGATTCACCTGGAAAGTTCTTCTGGGCCACGGGGATTTTGAGCAGCTTCCTGGATAACGCGCCGACTTATGTCGTGTTCTTCGAGACGGCCAAGAGCCTGCCAATCCCCGAGGGCGCACAGGTTTTGACCCTTGCGGCGGCCTCCTCGGCGGAAGCAGCCCCGCATGTCCAAGTTCCTCACCTCGTGGCAATCTCTCTCGGCGCCGTCTTCATGGGGGCGAACACGTACATCGGCAACGGCCCGAATTTCATGGTCAAGTCGATCGCTGAGCATGAAGGCGTGAAAATGCCCAGCTTTTTCGGCTACATGCTGTTCAGCGGTTGCGTCCTGATTCCCGTGTTCCTGATCGTGACGCTCTTCGTGATGTAGCGGCGGGGGCCGCAATTCCATCATGGGGGCGGCCTGCAGTACCGTTTGATTACGAATCACACTATGCACACAAGGAAACGGCCGACTCTGGAATAGGGTCGGCCGTTTCCTTGTGTGATCGATTGATAAAAGGGCATTAAGCCCGACCCGTGCTGCCGCCCAGGTTTGTGTCGGCCTGGGAACCCATTGGTGTTTGACGCCCACAAGGGGGGCGGATGCTACGTTCCTAAAACGACTGTTCGATTCGGTGAATCAATCCTCATCTTCATCATCTTCGTCATCGTCATCTTCATCGTCTTTATCGTCCTCATCTTTTTCGTCGTCGGCTTTGTCTCCCTCATCATCATCATCATCTTCTTCTTCAACGTGGGGGCGCAGTTCCTCGCGGGCAAATTTAGCGGCATCGCAGCTGGGATACTTTTCAATGATCCGCTCGTAGTACTTGGTGGCATCCTTGATGTCGCCGTACATGACGCAGACTCTCGCACATTCCAGCCAGCCGGCAGTTATTTTGTCAGTTCGAGCTTGTTTTATGACGCGCATGACGGAACTCTGCTTCCGCATCTTCTTGAGCTTTCCCTTGGCCTTGTTGGCGACCTTGGTGCCTTTGAACTCGCGCGTGACTTCCGTGAAGAGGTCCCAAGCCTCGACATAGTCGCCCTTTTTGTAGAGCTTCGTCGCCTTCCTATAGGCGGAAGCAGCCGACTTCTCCGCCAGGAAGCCTTTGTCCTTGGCTGGTTGGCTCTCAATGAGTTTCCTGATCTCATCCTCCAAGTTCGCGGGGCCGCCCTTCCATGCCACTTTGCCGTTCGGTGCGATGAGGAAGGTTGTGGGATAGGCGTTGACGCCGTAGTTGTCCCGAGTCCGCTCGGCGCCCCCGCCGACCACATAGGAAATCCGTTTCTTCTTGACGTACTTATCCACCGTGGAGGCGGATTCATAGGAGAGGGCGAGCAAGATCACGCCTTTGGTTTTGTACTTATCTTGCATCTTCTCCAGATGCGGAATGCTCCGTTCGCACGGCCCGCACCAGGTTGCCCAGAAATCGAGTACGATGATCTGGCCTGTGAGGTCCTTCGGAGAGATGTCTTTCATGTCTCCGGGCAGGTTGAACCATTCAACCGCGCTGATATCGGGGGCATCGTCACCGACCTTCACTTCCTCCGCTGACGTTAGCTTCGGCGCGATGGCAAAGACGGAAACTCCGAATAACAGGACGAGTCTATTCTTCAACATGGTTTGCGACCTCCTACTCTAATGCCGGCGTGATAGCCTGTTGCCGGACGTGACGCGGTTTATCAAACGGGCGATCTTGCTTCGGTACCAATCTCTCATGAAGGTGTCGGAGGATGCCCGGCAGCTTGCCCGCCAGAGTGATCTTGCCCGCGCGTTGGCGCAAAACATTGGCAGGAACACGACACATTGGCACCCAACATTTGACTAGGCGAAGAACTAGAACTCGAGCCCCTTCTCCTTCTCTCGACGTTCCTGTTCCTTGTTGATCCATTTCTTGTTCTCTTCAAACTCGGCCTCAGTGTTGAACCTCGACAGCCTATCCACAATGGACGGGTCAACTTGCCTGCACCGGCACCAATACTCCTCGTCCGGAACGCGGTCATCGCGACGGAAGTTCTCCGTGACCCACTTGTTCCAGTTTTTTTCCATTTCGTTCTGGTCTTGGGTTGAGAAGGAATTTAACCAGGCAGTGCTTTGCACGACTTTGTCGTTACCGGTCACTCGTTGGGAAATCGTTCCGACCCGCATTGTGAGATCGTGGACCTTTCGAAAATCCCGACGTCCCTCGACCCCGCCGTTAAACATGTACGCCACCAGGGACCACGACTCACAATAGTTGAGGAAGACCTGGTCAACGCCTCCGAAGCCGCTGTTCCAAAGGCCCGGGTTAATGGTCCAAATCCACTGGAGGTCTTTCCAGTCGTCCGTCCCGTGCATCCTGCGAATGAAGGGCGCGTACCGCCCGCGTTGGGGAATCTCGGCGATATTCTCGTCAACAGTCTTCGCAAAATCCCAATCCTCGAAGATGGTGGCAATGCCCTCGTTCCACCAGATCGGGCAAACAATGGGCTCGGCGGCATCGCTGTTTTCCTTCTTCGTGAAACCCAGGCGAAGCTGAACCTCCATGTGGGCGCCTTCATGCTTGAGGGTCCCTTTGGGCCATCTTGCGAAATCGGTAATGCCGTCCGTGAATTGCACGAGTCGATACATCTTGGCGGGCCAGGTGCGACCGCGATCACCGCGATGGTTGGCCCAGGCGTCGAAATAGCCGCCGCTGTTAGCCGATCCGCCGTTCCGGATGTAGTTGTTTCGATCCGACCATACGATGACTTCAACTTTGCCGCTGGGTTTTCCGGCTTTGCCCATTACCTTGCTGAAAGCCGTGCCGTACTCACGGTGCAGCATCTCCATGTACATCGCGAGATCAGCGGTGAATTCCTTGCTGATGTCGGAGCGGGTGATGAACGGATGTCCCTTGTGTGTATAGAATCGAACCTCCCGGCCGCCTCCGCCTCTGAATTCGCCACCGCTGTAGTCACCACGCTTGTCTCGCCGAACACGCTTGATGACGCGCTTGTATCGCTTATCGTAATGCTCGTCCGTTTCGTTTCGACGCTGTCCCCATCGGATTTTGTCTTCCTTCTTGTTCCGTTTCTTGCCGGTTCTCTTCTTCTTTTTTTTCTCTGACTTTTCATCACCGTCTCTGAGTAATGGCCCGGGTGTGCCGGGGTCGGCCACGACGCGCGTGTTCCAGGCGACGCATGGGATGACGAAGCAGAAGGCGAGGAAGCCTAATGCGATTGAAGTCCGCCATCTTCTATAGTTAGTCATCATGATCTTGCTCCGTGGAATGGATTGATGGAATCTGATCGCGCGGACCCAATCTCCGCGACGGATAGACCGCAAACGGGTCGGGTTCGCTATGGCCAAAGGCCGGCCCGCTTGCGAACAGATTCACAACCAATTTACCCTTTAGTATTGTAACGTATCCTGTCAAGTAGGTTGCTCAAAAACTGCCCTTGCGAGCTTGGCCTGCTGAGACAAACCGAGCCCAACTCGAGGTGCACCTTTGTTTCCCGCTCACACAAACCTCTTTGTTGGAGAACGGCTTGGCGGCCGAAACGTCACACTGCCGAGTGCCCGTACCACTCGGCTCAAAAGGTCAACGAAGTTTCATTCTGCTCTTTGACTATAGGTTCGGGTCGGTTTCTCGTATTCGGAATGCCGACATTCCTTCTTACCCATTGTATTTAATGGAGTTACGGCCGCTGCGCATCCGTGGGTTATCCCTCGGTGATTCGATCGGGCTTGCCTGAGGGGAGCTCACGGGGGGCTTCTCACCGGCTGCCGCAGGCGGATGAGTTCGAACGGTCCACTCAAGGGCTCGCGGGCCACAAGTTGGGCGGGGTTGGTTTTCAAGACGTTTCTGATCCGAGGCCACAACAATCGCTGGGTTTCCGGCGGCGGCGTGCCTGGCCAGCCTCCACGAATCCAGTCCTGCGTCCGGTCGACCTCTTGTGTGTTGACGATGTAGTCTGTCGGTCCGTCTGCCACGAACAGCGGCCGGTAGTGGTTGAGCCTGGGCCAGAATGGGTCGAATTCGGAAACGTGGCATTGCTGGCCTGTCAGATAAGAAAGCAGGTGTGCGTCGAGGATCTCCGCACAAGCCGGGTCGATGCCTTTGTCCGTGACCGCGTTGGCCAGGGCTCGGAGAGGGTGCGGCTTTCCGAGTTGAGAGTACATCGCGATTTGCCCGGCGCCCCAGGCAAGGCAAGCACAGAGTGGGGCGACGCGAGCGGCGAATCGGAACTTCCGGCTGACAAACACAGCAGCGAGTAGGCCGGGGAGGAATGCCCACAACGGCACCAGATAGCGGATGGTGGTGAAGTTGAAGGAGCAACTGCCAATTACGTACAATACCATCATCCCGCAGAGTCCCAGTCCAAGCAGAAGGGCGGGGGGATGCGGTCGCGCCTTGAGGCTGAACATATCCGCCAGTGGTTTGCGATACTGCGAAACAAAGACGATCGACGAGGTGAGCAGGGCGCCCACCACCAGCCAGTTCGCGGCAATGACGGCCGCGGACGTTTCGATGTTCAGGAGCGATACGGGGGATGCACGACCGACTGTCACGAGCTGGAGGTACGGGCGGATGTCTGCCGCGACCAATTGCGGCAAACCTCGGATCAGGTAGTGCATCGTGTCGCCGGCCATCCAGAGCGGTTTGAAACCGAGTGGAACCGACGGATCCATGCTTCGAAGACCCAGGGCCGCTTGGGCTGCATAGAGGGCTGCCGGCGAAGCACCGAGCAAAGCACCGATGATCATGAGCCCGTTTGCGCGTAAGAGGTTTCGCGCTTGTGAGAACAAACACGTTTTGAACGCTGCGATGATCGCCGCCGCCACCGCGACGCAAGCTAGCAAGGCTGCCGCGATCGGTTTAGGCAGGAATCCCAGTAAGAGTTGATTGTGTACCTTGCCATCGGCAACCCAGACAGCCCAGGCGGTATTCAGGGCGAGTATTGCAACAAGCACCAGTGCCGGCAGCGTCATCACGCCAGTCGCGCGGGCAACACTTCGCGCATAGCCAAGCCATCGACCTTCACCGCTTTGTGGCACCGGCGTCTCACCGGCGACCCCACTGGCGAGAGGCCG
>CAZTAR010000330.1:0-5575 GCA_964611695.1 uncultured Planctomycetaceae bacterium
CTCCCGCCTCTTCCAGCAATTCAAGTATGAAGCCCTGGCAACTGACGAATGCCACACGGCGGCCTTCAAAGGCTATGGCAAACCAATTTCGCACGGGCGGGACGCCCGAACCACCCGACCCGAAGATTAAGGCGTGACGGAGCTCTAGGCCTTCCCAGGGTCTGGAGACGATCCTTCGTCTGATTTCAGGTGAGGACTTGGGCGGCGGGGCCGACGCCAGCCGATTTGTCGGCCGCGCGGGACTCCGCCGACGTTGGCAAACGGCGGCACATCTCGGGTGATCTCACAATTGGGATGGATGATTGCCCCACGGCCGATTCGCACACCCGGCAGCACACAGGTCATCATTCCGACGAAGGCGTATTCTTCCACAACGATAGGCTTCTCGATGACAAACTGTTGGCCATGCGGTGCACTATGAGAAATGCTGATCAGTTTGCCCGGATCATCTGGGTGCTCAATCGTATTGGACGCGCTGTAGAGCCGCGCGTCTGCGGACAGGCTCACGAAGTCTTCAATGACCAGTCCGCCGCGTCCGGCGAGGATGCAGCCTGGGCCGATGTGAATGTAGTTGCCGATCTTGATCGATCCATGCTGACCATATCTTCGTTCGCCTGCCTTCAGTCTCACGTAGGCGTCGATGTGCGAGTTCGAGCCGATCGACACGGAACCGGGTCCGCGAATGTCAACGTATTGATCGATCATCGTATCCTGGCCGAGATGTTCGAGCTTCGTTTTCCAATAGCATGCGCGAAGGAAGAAGCCGGCCGCATTTCCGGCGAATGTCCTAACGAACATCTCCATGAACATGGAGACGATGGGCAGCCAGGAGAGGAACATCACGACACACTGAGCCACGGCCATGTTCGCGAGGACGAATCCGGCAACCAATTTCCACCACGGCGTTCGCCGGACCTCATGTGGATCGGCCGCGCAGCCCTGCATGCCGGCGAGGATGAAATCGGAGGAGAAGACCAGCCAGCCGGACTTCGGCGTTGGCTTGGGTGGGACATACCAGGATCGGCCGACCTCTTCGCCTTCGAGGCGTTTATCACCCGACGTCGTTGGAGGAGATTGCCCCCCCGAGGTGGCGGCTTGCTCGCTCTGGGATGCGGATTCGGGAGATGTCGGCATCTTGCGCTCCGTCAATGAACTATGATCGATGATTAGGATCCGCGCATGAATAAGTTGCACATTCCAATTGGGTGGTACTGGCATCTTGCCCGTGCGCCTACGGGCGAGACGCCCGTATCACCCTTCAGCATTCGTTTTGTGAATTCATGAACACGCCCTTACCAAAGCCTACGACCGCGGCGGCGAAATTCTTGGTAAGCCGCACGTGTTGGGAAGCCGAAATAACTCCCCTTTTCTTTGTCGAGGGGTTGTGTTTGTACATTGCCGTCCTCCACCTTCTTAATAGCCCGCAGCAGTGCTTCACACGCGATGCCCTTGCTTCGAACAATGAACTGATCGAGTGTCTCATCGGCATGAATATCAAACGCTTCCACTTCGATGACATCACCGGCGTCGATGTCCTCGTTCACGAAAAAGATCGTGACGCCCGCGGCCGTCTCCCCGTTCGCCATCATCCAAAAACTTGGCGCTATGCCGCGATATCGGGGAAGAAGCGCGCCGTGCATATTGAGGCATCCGAGCGAAGGCAGTTCAATCAAGGGCTTTCGGAAAATCTGCGGGCATGACACCGAGACGATCAATTCGGTCTTCATCTCTCGAAGGCGATCGAGGAAGGCCGGATCATTCACCTTTGGAATCAACTCACAAGCAATGCCATTGGCGGCGGCGACTGACTGAACAGAGTGGAAATGGCCCTGGGCTTGCCCGATCTTGAAGAAGTCGCACACTTTCGCGGATGCGAGGCGCCTTCCAAGTTTCATGAAGTTCCACGTGCCGAATGTCCTGATATATCGCATTGCCATGTTCCAGGAAGAATCCTTGCCGTATCGCGACGGAACGGTGAACACCGAGCGCGTATCCTCGGCGCGGCTCCTTAGAAGATTGGCGAAGAAGTTTGGCAGATACAGCGGTTCATCCGCCGTCAGGAACACGATGTTCATGGCAAGGGAGATCTCCCAGCGAGTCGATTACCTGCTTCATACTTCCGAACTTGAAATCCGACAACATCCTATCGATTTTCTTCGGGAACCGCCTGCGTCCTAGCCCCTGATGGAGTCGCTGCTTGAGTGGCACAGGATGCGGCAGCTCCTTGAACTCGATTGGATCGTACTCATAGGGGTGCATGTAGATCGTCACCGGATGCCCGGCACGGTTGATCTGGCGAAGACCTCGTCGGATCACACTGTAAGGAAAAAGCCTGACGTAACCGCCTCCGCCGATCGGCAGCCTGCGACCGCAGCACATCGACGAGGCGACCGGCAATTCGAGCAACTCGTAGCCCGCAGGTGTTTTCAGGCGATGCGGGAACCAAGGTGCGCCGTCGATACCGTATCGGTCTGTTTTCAGGGGAAAGACCGAGGAGTCGTAGGTGTAGCCGGCTTCAACGAGGACATCGAGTGCCCACAAGTTTTCGAGGGTGATTGTAAACGCCGGCGCGCGATAGCCCGTGACCGCCTCTCCGATCATGTCTTCAAGCAGTTTCTTCGATCGATCCAGATCATCACGAAATTGTTGGGGAGTCAGCGTGGTGACGAGTTCATGGCCGTATCCGTGGCTCTGGATTTCGTGTCCGGCCTGGTGTATTTCCTTGACAAGGTCCGGGGCTTCCTTGGCCGCCAGACCGAGCACGAAGAACGTGCCTCGAACACTATGCGATGCAAAGGCTTTGAGAACCGCGCGCGTGCTGTGCGGGAACCGATCCGTCAACGGCAGAGAGGGATCCACTGTAGACTGGAGCCAGTCCTCGACATCGACCGAGATGGCGTTGATGACCGTGTTGGTCTCGTTCTTCATGCCGCGTCCGTTTCAATGACGTGGTGAATCGCTCGGGGCTCCGTGATTTCCGATCGTCTGCGCAAACTCTCGGAACGACTTCAGGCAGGCCGCGGTTGCCCCGGAGAGACCGGTGCGGCCCCGCCCCTCCTTCATGCGGTTAAATCGCCTGCTTGTCCAATCCGCAACCCATCGCGGATCGACGATCCTCTAGGATAATAGTCGGCCCCTCCAACCTCCACCTTCAAACTTGAGCCTACCGTTGCGATCAATATCGGGCAAGCACGCGGCTTCTCGTCCCAGCTTGAAGCTGGATTGTCGTGAGTAGAGTGTCACATCCGATATCAACAATAAGAATCCGCCTCGCGGGTGGATTCCATTGTTGTGCAAGGCTTTTTCAGCATTGGGAGACAGCGCGAATGGCTGATGGACGCAGCCAGGAACAGCCAGGCGCGGCATGCGGAGACAAGGCTTCCCAAGTCTTGAAGCCGCGACGATTCGTTCGGTTGTTTCGGTGGTTTGAGCACTTCGTCGTGGTGAGTTGCATTGGAATCCTCATTCTGTTCTTTTCGCCGATTCCGCGCTGGCTCTACAAGTCCATGGATCGGCAAGGGGAGTTGCGACCGGCGCAGTATTTGATTTGTTTGGGAGGGGACCCCGCCCGTGTGATCGAGAGCGCCAGGCTGCTCCAGGAGGGCTACGCCGACACGCTCATCGTCAGCAACAACAGAGTGGCCGCCGCGATGATGCGAAACCTGGCCATCGACTGGGGAGCACCGGCGGAGCAAGTCATCATGGACACTGGCTCATTCCACACGCTGGATCATCCCGATTCGATCCGCAAGCAGTGTGGCGTGAATCCGGCCGAAGACCTCTGCATCATCGTGACCAGCTATCCGCATATGGCGAGGAGTCTCGCGTGTTTCGAGAAGGCGGGTTACCGGCACATTATCATGCGCGAACCGCGATGGGAGCGGCAGTTTCGCCACCATGAAGGCTGGCAGGCCAACTTCTGGATCATCCCGAAGATGCTGTACGAGTACGGTGGCTTCGTGGTATACTGGTTCCGCGGCGAGGTTTGAACGCAACACAGACAGGTACCAGAGCAGGCTTCGAAAGAAAGTAGCGTCGGCCACGGGGGACCGACGCTACAGCGGAGAATGCAATCTCAACACTAAAATGCTCTAGTGCTGCGTCAGCCTTCATTTTTCGGGTTCACTGGGTTTCGGTTTTTGTGGCACAGGCGTCACGCCTGTGTCTTCCACCGGCGGGACGCTGGTGCCACAAATACCAGAGCGAAACCAACCCGACAAATTAGGGTTGACAACGCACTAGCGCAGTTGTCCTGAATGACTGAGAGGCTGGCAGCTTCCATGTTTGAGACAGCCAACTACATCGAGGCGGCATTGTGGGCCGTCATTGGCCTCGTGTTTCTCTTCATGACGATGAAGCGTCGAAAAGGTCAACGCTCACGCCTCTTCATCGCAGGGATCGCTTTTCTTTTCTTCGGTATGTCTGATGTTGTTGAGGCGAATACTGGGGCGTGGTGGCGTCCCTGGTGGCTCTTGGCCTGGAAAGGAATGTGTCTCGCGGTGCTGTTTGGTCTGCTGCGAGGGCACCTTCTTAGAAAAAGAGACGCGATGCGGAATACACCCATCGATGAGTAAAGCAGACTTCGAGCAGTTTCAGGAGAAAGGTTGTGTCTGATTTGACGGACACACATCGGTAAACCTAGATTGAATCACCCCCAAGGAATTCCACCGCCTGTTTTCTGAACTCTCGCATCCTCACCAGAGGGACGCTTGCCGGTTCCCATCCTGTCGGTCAGACCGCATGGCGATTGAAGGGCCTCTTGGCCCAATCTGAATCGATGCAGGTGCAGGAAAAAGGCAGCGAAGGGATGCGAACTTATCGGACCAACCATCCAAGTCGGCAGAAATTGCGCGATTTGCGCAAACATTGACACAACTCTGCCTCTGAACGTCACTGGCAAGGTGAAGTCAGCGCAAGATTCGACCGATAAACACTATTATCGGCGCGCTGCGACCGACTTGGCTGATTGGGTTTTCGTGTTATGGCCAAAGAGAAAGAACAGAAGAAGGAAGAGGCTCCTCCCGCGCCACCGGCGGAGGGCAAGGGAAAGAAATCCCTCGCCACCATCGGTATCTTCGGCGGTGTAATGTTGGTCGAAGCCGTGGGGATTTTCTTCGCGATGAAGTTCCTGGGCTCATCTCCCGACCCCACGCTTGGGATGGAAGGTGTTCCCGCCACGCAGCCGGCCGAGCCCTGGACGGAGAGTGCGGAACTCGAAGTCTGTCATCTGCGTGTCCAAAACGCCGGCAGTGGTCACCGGACCACGCTGTACAACGTGACAGTTGTGATTCGCGTTCACAACTCGAATGCCGAAAAGGCTCAGAACTTCCTCGAAAGTCGCAAGAGTACGATCGAGGACGCCCTCGGACGCATCGTGCGAGGCGCGGAGCCAAGCCAACTTGCGGAGTATGGCCTCGAAACGCTGAAACGACAGTTCAGATTCGAACTCAGCCAACTCATCGGAGACGATACGACGATCGAGCAGGTGTTGATTCCGGAGTGCATGCCATTGCAGACGGGATTCTAATCGGGACGGTCCAGACGATCGTTCGTCACCAGTCTAACCACGGAACGG
>CAZTAR010000331.1:0-5565 GCA_964611695.1 uncultured Planctomycetaceae bacterium
CTCGGCATGACCAACATCCAGGCCGCCACAAACGGCATCAAGTTCGCCGATCTCGATTTCGCACAACGCTCCAAGGATGCCGGTCTCCACACGCTCTACCTCCAGTTCGACGGATTGGACGATCGAATCTACAAGCGCGTCCGAGGGCGAACCTTGTTGGACATGAAGCTCAAAGTCGTCGAAAACTGCCGAACAGTCGGCATGAAGATCTGCCTCGTGCCCACGATCATTAAGAATGAAAACGCCGAGCAGGTCGCGAAGATTCTCGACTTCGCCGCCGAAAACGCGGATGTCATCAGCGGCATCAGCTACCAGCCAGTCTCGTTCACGGGCCGCATCAGCCGTCACGAACTCGAACGCAAACGTTACACCCTCGGTGATCTGGCACACGACCTTGCGGACCACACAGGCGCGGAACTCGAGCGGGACTTCTTCCCGTTGTCGTTCATGGCGCCGCTGAGCAATCTGCTCTCCGCCGTCGAGAAGAAGCCGAAGATCACTTGCGCCTGTCACAGCGACTGCGCGTTCGGCACCTACTTCTTCATCGCCCCGCTCCAGTATCCCGGCCAGCCTGTCCGAGAGCGCGTTGTGCCGATACCGAAGGTGTTCGATGTCCCCGGCCTGTTCACCGACATGAATGAGCTGGCAAAGAAGATTTCCCCCAAGAAACGGCTCACGCTCTTCGACAAGCTGCGTATCTACTGGATGGTTCGCAAGCACTTCCGCCCCCGCGAGGCCCCGCCCGGTCTCAGCGCCTCGAAGTTCATTAAGGCGATCTCCGGCTGCGTCAGTAAGCAAACCGGCCGAACGAAGAAGGCCCAAGGCGAAAACTACCGCACCCTCATGTGCGCCGGCATGCACTTCCAGGATCGCTACAACTTCGACGTCGAACGCGTCAAACGCTGCGTCATCCACTACAGCACCCCCGAAGGCCTGGTGCCGTTCTGCACCTACAACTGCGGCCCGACGTACCGCTCGCTGATCGAGGAGATGCACAGTAGGCCGAATGAGGTCCAAGCTTCGGCGGATCCGGAAACGACGACCGTGGCAAGCAAACGAACGGAAACCGTCATGCCAGGGGCTGTACAGCAATGAGCGCCGTGATTTTCTCAGAGGGCTTGTGATGCCTCCAGTCTATTACCATAGTGGCACGTTCCCGCCGTTGAGTCTTGAGTGGCCTCGATTGGTCCCTCTGTTGGGGCAGGTTGCGGCTGCCGTGGCCCGATATGGTGGTGTGTTGGAAGCGATTCCGAATGTTCACGTTTTGCTTTCACCCATGACCACACAGGAGGCCGTCCTGTCCAGCCGAATCGAAGGCACACAGGCGACAATGGCTGAAGTCCTCGAATACGACGCCGGAGGCGGATCGAAGGACGCAGACCCTGAGAAGACCGCCGACATTCAGGAGGTATCGAACTACCGTAAGGCAATCCGACAAGCCAAGGACTTACTCGCAGAATTACCTTTGTCTAGCCGACTGATTCGATCCGTTCACGCAACGTTGTTACAGGGCGTGCGAGGGCAACATCGCGCACCAAGAGAATTCCGGAAGATTCAGAACTGGATCGGCCCGCCCGGTTGCACAGAGGACGAAGCACGGTTCGTTCCGATCGATGCCGGAAGTCTGCTTGACGGCATAGCGGCTTGGGAAAAGTACCTGCATAGCGATCAACCAGACACCTTAGTGCAGTTGGCGATTGCCCATGCCGAATTTGAGGCGATCCATCCGTTCCTGGATGGCAACGGTCGTCTGGGTCGGATGCTCATTCCATTGTTCATGTTCAACCGGAAGCTACTGTCGGCACCGACATTCTACCTGAGCGACTATCTGGAAGCGCGGCGGGATGAGTATTACGATCGGCTTCTAGCTGTTTCGCGAGACGGTGATTGGACTGGGTGGTGCGTGTTCTTCCTTGGTGCGTTGGCCGCACAGGCGGAAGCGAACACGCGCAAGGCAAGGGAGATTCTCCAATTATACGAAGCCAAGAAGGACTGGATCGTGGACCAGACGCGATCGCAGCACGCGATTCGGGCATTGGATTTCGTCTTTGACCGTCCGGTCTTTCGGTCTTCTGATTTTGTGGCCAGCTCGGGCATCCCAGAACCAACTGCCAAGCGCATTCTTCGGATACTTCGCCGGGAGAACCTGCTCCGGATAGTGCGCAACGCAGGTGGGCGGAGGTCGGCTATTCTGGCATTCCCGGACCTGCTGAACATCGTCGAGGGACGAGACGCGTTTTGAGGATCATCTGAGCACCACAAAGCTACTTGTGGATCACGAATCGAAGAATGTGAGCCACAAGTAGCTTTGTGGTGAATTGATGGACCACAACAATAACCAACGCTAATTGGCGTTGTGGAAGATAGTTATGGCGAGACAGCAAGAAGGCGGGATGGGGGACAGCGGAGGAGGATACGACTCCCGCACCGAGGCGTTGGACTGGTCCACGGCTGCCAGGATCGGGAAGGATTATCAGCATGATGCGCCTGTCAGTCAGGCTGCGGATAAGTCTTCCTCTCGGGCGGATGACGGTGTGGTCACCTCCGCCAACTATGTCGAGCGTAAACGCCGGGGAAGCAACGGCGAGTCAGGCGCGAAGTCTACCAGCGGCCGAGACACAGGCGAAACGTCTGTGCCACACAGATACATCGACATGGACTACCACCACCCGTTGGAGGATTACCTCGGCACGTGGCCCATGCGGAAGCTGCTCGGCTTTATCAGTCGACCGCGGAAGAGCGGTGATACCCTGCTGGAAGACATCATCAAGACCTACGGCGATCCCGCCGCGCAACTGTTCAAACGGCTCAAGTACTGGCCGCTGCACAAGTTCATCGACCGTATGAAGGGCAGCGTCTCGACAGAGACGTTTCGCCAGCGCGTCAGCGAGCACATCTCCACCATCCGCGGCCTTGTCGTGACCGCCAGGAGTGTGGCGGAGTTCGGGTTGACGATTCCGCAACGGTTCAGCGCGCCGCTTTTCTCCGTGTGGAACTTCACGAACCTCTGCAACCTCAACTGCAAACACTGCTACCAGGACTCCGGCCACAAGGCATTGCCGAACGAGCTTTCGCTGGACGAGAAGCTGAACCTCGTGGACCAGATGGCGGCGATGTACATCCCGATGATCGCCTTTGCCGGTGGCGAGCCCACGCTCTCGAAAGACCTCTTCCCCGTCCTTGAGCGGTGCCAGGAATATGGCATCCACACGACCATCGCCACGCACGGCGGTACCATCACGCCACAATTCGCAGCCAAACTCGCCGAGGCCGGTGTCAAATACGTCGAGATATCGCTCGACTCGGTCAATGCGGATAAGCACGACGCCTTCCGCAGGCAGCCGGGGATGTGGGAGCGCAGCGTTGCCGGCGCTCGCAACGTGGTCGAGCAAGAGGGGCTGCGGCTTGGCATCGCCATGTGCGTGCATCAGGGCAACATTGACGAAGTCGAAGACATGCTCCAGTTCGCGGTCGATATCGGCGCGTCCTGTCTGGCGCATTTCAACTTCATTCCCGTCGGCCGTGGGTTGGAGATGGTCGAAGGCGATCTGAATCCGCGGCAGCGTGAATGGCTGCTGCAAACGCTCAACAACTGGATGCAGTCCGGCAAGATCGGCGTCCTTTCGACCGCGCCACACTTCGGCCGTGTCTGCCTCGCTCAGAGTCCTGACGACGGTAAGCAGGCGTGTAGCCACGCAGGCAGCGGCGGCGGCGTCAAGGCGCGGGTCGTTGCGAAGTACCTCGGGGGCTGCGGCGCAGGCCGGACCTACATCTGCATCGAACCTGACGGCACCATTACGCCATGCGTCTATATCCCACAGCGTGTCCTCGGCAACATCCGCCAGCGCCCGCTGGAGGACATCTTTCGGCACAACGAGTTCTGGGATTTGCTCTGCGATCGGGACCAACGGCTCCACCACTGCGAGGTCTGCGAATACAAGAACTACTGCGGCGGTTGCCGGGCCAGGGCGGACGCCTACTACGGCAATCTCAATGCTGGCGACCCCGGCTGTTTGTTCAACGAGAAGCATTGGGATGAGCTCGTCCGCCAGGGAGTTGCCATCGACCCCGCAGCACAAGATTATGTGCAAGAGCCAGAAGCAAGAGAACAATCCACGGTGCAAGCGAAATAGCAGGGTTGGGGCGAAAAGTCCGTAACGTGAGTCCCTGCCGGGTGGCACGGCCAATCAGCAGCTTGGCCGTGGTTTGCCTCGCAGGCGCCACGGCGCAGTGGAGTCGGACCGAGCATGGAATGGCTGTTTGTCATCGGCGCGGTGGCCATCGTTGCCGCTCTTTGCCACCTCTTTATCCGCTCGTCGGTGTTTGCCAGTCTTCTGGCGGCTCTGGTGTCCGGCACCTTGTTCGTTCTCTTCTTCTTCACAACCACGCTTGTGCAGCTTGGCGGAAAACTGGATGAGACGAACTGGGTGGCGGCTAAGATAATCTGGAGCGGAGGAAGTCTGCTCGCCATTCCCATATCTCTGTTCGTTGGAGTATTCTTCTCTTCGGAAGGTGGGGCGGAGAAGTCGGCAGATCCCGGCTATTGCCGATGTTGCGGCTACAACCTCGCCGGCAACGAGAGCGGCAGGTGTCCGGAGTGCGGAACAGATATTGTGATCGGTGAGGCCTGATGCTCGCAAAGTGTCCTGTGTGTCATCATCGAACTCGGATAAGGTTCTTCTCCGCTTGGACATGTAAGAACTGTCTGTCGAGGCTTCGGCTCGGTGATTGGGGCGGCCCCGACATCTATTTCGCCCCGTTGTTTCTCTTGCTTCCAATGCTCCGCGAGGTCGAGGTGTTGGAGCATTCGCCTTTCTACTGCCGTGGCTGCTGTTACGACCTGACCGGCAACGAAAGCGGCGTGTGCCCCGAGTGTGGACGGCCCTGCGACGCCGGAGGCCGTTCGGACGGTGCTTCTTGACGCGCCGTGCGCGCTTTGCCCACGGGCCAACAAGTTGGCCCATGCCACCCCATTGGTCGGAAGGGAAAAGTGGAAGGGAAAAGGGGACATCACTGATTATTGGCGCTGATGATTAGGCGAGGTGCGATCCCTGCAATGCCTCGGACCGCGAGAGTAATCGAAGCCGGGTTGATCTACCACGTCTTGAGCTGCGGGAACGGCCGCCTGCGGTTGTTCCCTGAGGAGGAGGACTTCGCGGCGTTCGATCGCGTTCTGAGCGAAGGGCTTGATCGCTATCGAGTGGACCTCTTCACTGGGCACTCGTGCTCTGTCACCGGTCGAATGATGGGTGCCGCTGGCAGCTGGCCCACCTGTGTCCTGTGAGCGGTTGTTGGTAATTTCGCACTGGCGGACAAGCCGCCAGTGGCACACACGTTGCCCGCGTATCCCTCATATGACGCTTGACGGAGCACTAGTGCGTTGTCAACCCTAAGTTGTCGGGTTGGTTCCGCCCTGGTATTTGTGGCACCGGCGTCCCGCCGGTGGAAGACACAGGCGAGACGCCTGTGCCACAGAAACCGGAACCCAGTTAACCCGAAAAATAAGGTTGACGCAGCACTAGCCCGCCTTTCTCACCAGTGGGAGTCTTCGGGTTTTCCGAGGCG
>CAZTAR010000332.1:0-5550 GCA_964611695.1 uncultured Planctomycetaceae bacterium
AGAGCGCAGCCCTGCGGAGGCTGAGGCTGGTGGTTCGAATCCACTCGGGGTCGTTTTCAACAGCAGGGGCCGACTTAGTAGGGGCTCTGGCACATCCGCCAGTGCTTGTGTGCTCGGGTACTGAGGGACTGAAGCCGCAAGTCGTGGCAGTGGGGTCCTGTCATATCGAAAGGAACGGGCCCACCGGCGGGGGGCTGAGATTGCGAGCATATGACCCGTTCACACCCAGGCCCGCCGCTGTCAGCAATTGCCGCCAAGGTTGAATCCGGCGAACGTCTGAGTTTGGAAGACGGGGTGACGCTGTACCGTTCGTGCGATATCCATGAAATCGGGCGTTTGGCGGATTTGGTTCGTCGCCGGCTCCATGGTGACGCCGCATTCTTCAACGTCAACCGACACATCAACTACACGAATTTCTGCAAATTGCGGTGCAAGTTCTGCTCCTTCTATCGGCCATATCTCAAGCAATCCGGCGACGCCGCCCTCCTTGGGAATGATGACGATTGTGGTGATCATCCGCGCACGGATGATCGGCTTGGGGGGGGGAGTGGAACCTGCCGATCCCTCGTCGGTGGGGGCGAGGATGACAGTTCCACATTATCGAAGGATGACGGTTACGTGCTCTCGGTCGAAGAGGTTGTCGAGGAGGCGAAAGAGGCCTACGGGATCGGCGCGACCGAAGTGCACATCGTTGGTGGTTTGCATCCGAGGTTGCCGTTTTCGTACTACCTCGAAATGTGCCAGGCGATTCGTGCGGCGTGTCCCCGCATACATATCAAGGCGTTTACGGCCATCGAGATCATTCATTTTTCGCGGATTGCCCGGCCACGGCTGTCGGTGAGCGACGTTCTTGTCCAGCTTCGGGAGGCGGGTCTCGACAGCTTGCCAGGTGGCGGGGCTGAGATATTCGACGAACGCGTGCATGATGAGGCCCATCCTCACAAAGCTGGCGGAGATAGTTGGTTCGGCGTGCATCGTGCGGCCCATGCGTTGGGCATTCCCAGCAACGCGACGATGTTGTACGGACACATCGAAGGATGCGAGGAACGGATTGGGCACCTGCTCAAATTGCGTGCGCACCAGGATCAGTCGTTGACAACAGCGCGGGCTGCTTTCAACTGTTTTGTCCCGCTTTCTTTCATCCCGGCCGGTAGCGCGTATGGACACCTGCCGGACCCGACCGGCCTGGACGACCTGAAGACGTTGGCGATTAGCCGGTTAATGCTCGACAACATTCCGCACATCAAAGCGTTTTGGGTGATGCAAGGCGCCAAGCTGGCACAAGTTTCGCTGAATTGGGGAGTGGACGATTTTGACGGAACCGTTGTGCAGTACCGGATCGCGAATGCGGAAGTGGGGCGTGTTGGCCTCCGGCAAGAGAAGTCGATCGAGGGAATCAAGGGTCTTATTCTAGAGGCCGGCCTGCGTCCGGTTGAGCGAGATTCCCTCTATCGCCGTGTGGAGCGGGACGTGGAGTCGTGGCGGCTCGGCGGAGATGTTTCGGCGGGTTGTTGCGAGACTACGACTAGATGATATTTTGGTGGATTGAACTATGAGATATGGATGCGTTTACCGGACAAGTGAACGGATGCCTGGTGATTGAAGGCGGAAATCGCATGGGCGATCATCGGTTGCCAGTGGTCGGATGATAGCCGATAGTAGAATCATGGGCAGTTGAACCGTTTAGACGCGTCTTGGTGTCAGGTGTGAATCGAGACTTGGCAGGAGTGTTTCGTTGGCTGGACGATTACAAAAGTCAGAATCGTATTCAGGCATGCCGCTGGGTTGGTTGGTATTGCTCTTTTTCTTCTTCTCGGGAACGAGCGGTCTGATCTACGAGATCGTTTGGACACGTTTGCTCCGTCATGTGATGGGTAACACCGTTTACTCGATGACGACGGCGCTGTGCGCGTTCATGGGCGGCCTGGCGTTGGGCAGCTACATCGCGGGGCGAATTATCGATCGCCGTCGCGATTCGCTTCGGATCTACGGTTTGATTGAGGGCGCGGTCGCTGTCTATTGTTTCTGTCTACCGTGGCTGATCGGTTTGACGGAACCAATTTTTCGTTATCTTTATCAGCACTATCACGGGAACGAGTCGGCCTACGGGATGTCTTTGATTCGGTTTGCCGTTTCGTTGATGATCCTTCTTCCCGCTGCGACATTGATGGGGGCAACCTTGCCTGTCTTGTCTCGCTTCTTCGCCTCATCGTCTGACCGACTGGGCAGTTCTATCGGTCGATTGTATGCAATCAACACGTTTGGCGCGGTGTTGGGCTGTTTTGGAACGGGGTTTGTTTTAATCCCGTTCTTGGGAGGGATGAAGACACTTTATGCTGCCTGCTTCTTGAACGCGTTGATTTGTGCATGCGCGTTGATGTTGTACCGTCGTTTGGGGGATCAAGTCGCGTCACCAGGGTCAGGCGTCAATGATGCTGAAGCAGTGGACGATTCTCGTAAGTCCAAAGGGGGTGTACGCAAATCGGGCGGGGGTGGTGTTTCAGATTCCGGTGGCGTGTCGTCTGTCGGTCGCATCTCCTATGGTCGTTGGCCTCTGCGCATATTGTTGGTCGGCTACGGCTTGTCAGGTATGTGCTCGATGGTCTACGAGGTGGCGTGGTCACGTGTACTGTCATTGCTGATCGGTTCGTCGGTCTATGCATTCAGCCTGATGTTAACCGCGTTCATATTGGGTTTGGCATTGGGGAGTGCCTTCTACGCGCGAGCCGCGGATCGACGTCGTGATCCCATGTTGGCATTGGGCGTTGTGGAAATATTGATCGGCGTATCGGCGGTGGCTGTCATTCCATTGTTCGGTCGCTTGCCGTTTTTCGTGACGGGCATGATCGCACGATACTCACATTCATTCTTCCTGCTGCAGTTGGCGGAATTCGGTCTGGTCTGCGTGATCATGATGATCCCGGCGATCTTAATGGGAATTGCTTTCCCGCTGGTGACACGTTTGTACGCTCAGAGCGCCGAGAAGGCGGGTCGATCAGTCGGGACTGTTTACGCCTGGAACACGTTGGGTTCGATCATCGGAGCGTTTTTGGGTGGATTTGTATTTCTTCGATTTTTGGGAATACAGAATGCATTACTCTCAGTCGTATTGTTGAATTGTGTCTTGGGCTGTGTATTCTTGCTGCTGAGCCAGACCCTGTCGCGTCGAGTTGGGGTAGTCGTCTCGGTTTTGTTGTTGGGCGGAATGGCCGGCGGTTACGGTTTTCTTCCATCTTGGGATAAGGCGCGGATGACGTTTGGCCCCTTTGAAGTTGCAAAGCGGTTCGCGGATAAAGCCACGTCGAAATCCGCGCTCGAAGAGATGAACGCTCTTGGCAGGGTGATATATCACAAGGAGGGGGTTACGACGACTGTGACGGTAAAGGAGTTCGCGGGGGGCGCTCGCGCCTTGTACGTGAACGGAAAGCCGGATGCTTCGACGGGGGCCGACATGATCACGCAGTCCCTTTCGGGGCACGTCCCGGTTTTACTACACCGTGACCCTCGTGATGTGGCCGTGGTCGGTCTTGCAAGTGGTGTTACTGTCGGTTGTGTTGGATTACATCCTTCGATCGAACGGATCGATTGCGTGGAAATCTCCCCAGCCGTTGTCGAAGCGTGCCGGTTCTTTGATCGCGTCAACTACAATGTGCTGGATGATCCACGGCTGAATCTGATTCTGACCGATGGACGGAATCATTTGAATCTAACAGATAAACGCTACGACGTTATCATTTCCGAACCATCGAGTCCTTGGATTGCCGGCCTCGGTGATTTGTTCACATATGAGTATTACAAGTTGGTGAGTGAACGGCTCAAGCCGGGCGGAGTCGCGTGTTGTTGGATTAATAGCTACAACATTGATGAACGCGGCGTTCGCAGCATTATTCATTCCTACCACAGTGTTTTTCCGAATATGCTCGTTTGGGAATTCGACGTCAATGACTACGCATTGATTGGATCTTTGGAGCCTTTTTCCATTGGATATGACGAATTCGTGCGTCGATTTAATGTTCCAAAAGTTGCCGCGGACATGCGAAGATTGGGTCTTGTCGATGCGCCACACTTGTTGTCTCACGTTCTTTTCGGCAAGAAGGGGATCGAGGGCTTTACGAAAGGGGCGGTCCTCCATACCGATGATAATGCATTACTGGAGTTTCTAGCGCCCCGGACATTGCATTCAAAGGACCTTTACGCGTCGATGTCCGCGTTAGTATACCAATACCGCGATATCGATCTGTCGTTCTTGAACCAATCTCAGGATGATGCGGCGAAGTTGGCCACCGTGAGGGTGAGGGTAGACGAAATAATTGATGCGGATAAGTTGGCCATTGTTGGGGCGGAGTTATTGGAAGAGTACGATCTAGGAATCGCCGCGGATCCGAATTTTAGTTTTCCGGGGATCAATCCACTTCAGGGCAATGGACAGGATGCGGCCGGCGCAACGGAGCGGGAGAAAAAACTCGGGGAAGCACTTTCGCTATTCGTGCAAGCAATCCGTCTTGATGCGGATAACGCCGATGTGCAGTCCGGCCTTGCGGACGTGTTGGTGCGTCTCGGCCGGGCAGAGGAGGCAGTACCTCACTATCAGGTCGCGGCCCAGCTCGATTCGGAGACTGTATCTCGATGGGCCGATCTGGCGATGGCATTGTCCGGTCTGAATCGGATCGAGGAGGAAGTGCAGGCGTTACTCTCCGTGGTTCGTTTGAATCCGGGAAATTTCGAGGGGCACTACAACCTGGGTGTGGATCTGGATGGTCTTGGGCGAGTGGACGAAGCCATCGACCATTACATGGAAGCGACGAAGATTGAACCAGAGCGGTTTGAACCGCACGTGAATCTTGCGGGGCTGTGCCAGCGCACGGCGAGATTCGATGAAGCAATCAAGCACTACCGGCTGGCGCTGTCGTTGCAGCCCAGTTCACTTCCTGTTCAAGACGCTATTTCCATTCGGATGAACTTTGGTGGCACTTTGTTGCAGAACAAAATGTTCGAAGAATCGGCGGAGCAGTTTCTTGAGGTTCTTCGATTGGAACCTCGGATGGCTGTCGCGCGGCTCTGGTTGGCTCGTATTCGACGGGAGCAGGCCAAGCCGGCCGATGCGCTCAAGTACTACCGTGACTACATTACCGCCGATTCTCAAAACGCCGAGGTCCACTGTGAGTTAGCGGATTTGTTGATGCACCTCGGAGATTGGAGCGGCGCTGTCTCGGCATATCGATCCGCCGTGAGGGTGAATCCGGGGATGGTTTGCGCTCAGCAGGGCCTGGAAGCCGCTGAGAAGGCTGCGAACTCGGCGAACACGGCGGCGGGCGATTCGGGTGGCGGATGAGGATGAGGCCGGCAAACGGGCGCGGAGAGACGACGAACATTGGATCACGTCCGGACTTGTTCAGCTTCGACCCCCTTGGCGAGAGCGGTTTCACTGGATTCCTTGGCGGCTGGCTCCTCTGACGACCGAGGCAAAAGGTGGGTGATCGACGTTCGACAGGGAGGGACGGACGCTTCGTTCTCTCGAAAACTGCTTTCGAGGCTGGTGCGACTGGGCTG
>CAZTAR010000333.1:0-5547 GCA_964611695.1 uncultured Planctomycetaceae bacterium
TTGACCTATGCAATCAATATCGGCAAAAATGAGAGGTTGTCAGACAGTGCCTAGCTCAGAATACCCCAAGATTATGCCAAGCCCAATGTGGCACCGCCGTCTCGGCGGTGGAAACACAGGCGAGACGCCTGTGCCACAATTCTGAGATAGTTTCTAAATGCTCTAATTCGAACCCGTGTGGTAAGTATAAGCGTGATACTGCCAATCACCATCAATCATGGAAAATACACGCACATACAAAAGACGCCCGTCCGTCGCCAGCCCAGAAACCGTCTTCGACAGATTCAGCCCCTGCGACTCATTCAGTATGTCATAAGTCCCCGGCGAACTACCGAGCCACAACCAGTATTCCGTCACATTGGTGCCGGCATTCCAATGGAACGTAAAACTCGAAGTATTGAGGTAAGCACCGTCACTTACTGGATTGGTCATGGCAGCCTTCACGGACGGCAGGTTCGCGGTCGTGTAAGTATAGGCATTGTACTCCCAGTTGCCGTTGATCAACGAGAAGATGCGAACATACAGATTACTCCCGTTCGTTGGCAATCCGGTCACGGTCTTCGATATATTCATACCCTGAGATTGGTTGAGGATGTCATAAGTATTAACTTGGCTCCCAATCCACATCCAGTATTCGGTTATCCCACTGCCCGCATCCCATTCAAAAGTGAACGTCGAGCCGGTCAGAGAATCACCATTGTTGGTCGGCGTCGTCATCTCCGCCTTGTCAACCGGAATATCGACACAAGAATACGTGTAAGAGTTGTACTCCCAATTGCCATTGATCAAAGAGAAGATGCGAACATACAGATTGCTTCCATCCGTTGGCAACCCGGCCAAGGTTTTCGATAAGTTCAAACCCTGAGATTGGTTGAGGATGTCATAAGTATTAACTTGACTCCCGATCCACATCCAGTATTCGGTCACCCCGCTACCCGCGTCCCATTCCAACGTAAACGACGCGCCCGTCAAAGTGTCCCCATCATTCGTCGGCGTCGTCATTTCCGCCTTGTCAACCGGAATATCGACACAAGAATACGTGTAAGAGTTGTACTCCCAATTGCCATTGATCAAAGAGAAGATACGGACATACAGGTTACTCCCATCAGTCGGAAGCCCGGTGAACGTCTTCGAGAGATTCGAGCCCTGCGACTCGTTCAGCATGTCATAAGTGTCCGCCTGACTCCCGATCCACATCCAATATTCGGTAACGCCACTGCCCGCATCCCATTCAAACGTGAACGACGCGCCCGTCAGGCTGTCGCCATCATTCGTCGGCGTCGTCATCTCCGCCTTATCAACCGGAATGTCAACACAAGAATACGTGTATGAATTGTATTCCCAGTTGCCGTTTATCAAAGAGAAGATGTGAACATACAGATTACTTCCGTTCGTCGGCAATCCGGTCACAGTCTTCGATAAATTCGAACCTTGCGATTGATTGAGGAAGTCGTAAGTATTGATCTGGCTTCCGATCCACATCCAATACTCAGTTACGCCGCTACCCGCGTCCCATTCAAACGTGAACGACGCACCGGTCAAGCTGTCCCCATCATTCGTCGGCGTCGTCATCTCCGCCTTGTCAACGGGAATATTCACGCACGAATACGTATAAGAGTTATACTCCCAATTTCCATTGATCAAAGAGAAGATGCGAACATACAGATTACTTCCATTCGTCGGCAACCCGGTCACGGTTTTTGATAGGTTTAAACCTTGCGATTGGTTGAGGATATTATAAGTATTCGCCTGGCTCCCGATCCACATCCAATATTCAATTACACCACTTCCGGCATCCCACGAGAACGTGAAAGACGCGCCGGTCAGAGAATCACCGTTGTTTGCCGGCGTCGTCATCTCTGACTTATCCGTTGGCACGGAGGTCCCATAGATGACGGCCATGTTTTGTGCGTCGCCGACACTCAGGTGCGTCCTCTGTCCGAACGACGTTCCCGCATACGCCGGTTGCGTGATGATGGTCGGCTGCCCATTGTTGCTGAAGGAGTAGGCGCCATAGTGCATCACTGAGTCAAAGTCATAAGACCCGGCATCGGCGTCATTCCACGCGTGGTGGATGTCAAAGTTGTTTTCCTTGCCCGACTCGATGTTCCCCCAGTTGATCTGCACAAAAGTGTCACGATCCGAACGGCTATGCTCGTGCCAGTAGCACATCGCGTGGGCGAGTTCATGCGCCATAATGAACTCGTAATTCCAGTTGTAGATGCACAAATCCTGCCGACCACCGATCATCCCCACGTAGGACCAGTTCCCGCTCCCGCTGAAAATATGAACGTAGTTGGCCTGATTCGTCCGCACAACAAACTGAACATCCGCGACGGCTTCCCAATCATCCATCGCCTGACGCATCGCCGCCTGATTCCCAGACGTGACGTTCGCGTCAAACTCATACGGCACCACCCCGTTCGTCCACAATCGGTTCGTCACATATACCGAAGCCGACGCGCCCATCTTCTGCTGCTCGAAGTACGCCGTGGGGAGAACCATATCCCCTTCGACAACCATGAATCCTTCCCGGATCAGGCTCGGATCAGGCGCCGCGTACGAAATGGGCTTGACAGTCGATGCCGCCCGGATGCGATTGATTACTTCCGCCGAAGGCAGAATACCAGGCCTGAGTCCAACCGCACTAGGATTGACCGAACCCACAAGCCATTCAGTGACAACCAATTCACCCTGACCATTCAACTGAGCATAATAGTATGCGCCGGATTTACGAAGAACCGTGTATCCCGCTTCATCCTCATACCACGAAAAATAGACGTCGCCACGGTAATAAAGCTGGATCGCCTTTCCGTTGGGCTGGTACGTCTTGAATAACGTGCTATCGGAATCGCTCTCCGGCATGAATTCCGATGGCCCCGCGTCGCACCCAACAAAAGCAACGGACAGAAAACACGCCAAAAGCGTGATTCGTGCCGCGGAGCAAAAGCGCACCTCCGAGGAGGTGCCCCGCTGGTTCTTTCGCCTGGTCATCAAAAGAAGCACTCGCCCTAGACAAACCGCCTTCGATGCCACCTGCGTCCGAAACGCGTGGCATGTTCAGAGACGGTCCATTCTCAAAATACGATTTGGACGGCCTGCGTGTGAAGGGACGCTATGCTTCTCGGACAGATGTGCGATAATAGGGACAGTTGTACCATCATGCGCCAAAATACTGGCAGGAGAGGTGCGGCATCGATGAGAATGTTCCACGAGCCTGTTCTAAATGAATCTTGGTAATCGGACCTGGCATGAGATTCGGCATCCAACTCCTCTCGCTGAAACCCGGTGCCGTCGGAGGCCAAGAAGTCTTCATTCGTCGCTTGCTGATCCACCTGATACCGCTGCTAGGGAGTGACCGCCTGGTCCTCTTCGTCCGGCCCCAACTCGCCACCGAATCCCCTTACAAAGAATGGTACGCCGCCGGTCTCATTGAACTCATCATCGAAACCCCAGAGTCCCATCATGGTCCCGACTTCGCCAGATGGAATCTCGATTTACTCGACCGCGCAAAACTCGATTGCGTCTATTTCCCCCTCTTCTTTTTTTTCCCGCGTCCACTCCCGATTCCCGTGATCATCCACGTCCCCGACCTCCAGCACGAATATTTCCCCGAGAACTTCCCCCCCGACCAACTCAAGTGGCGACGAGAGCGGATTCCGGATTCAGTGCAACAGGCAAACGCCGTCATTACCTACACACACTTTTCGGCCCGATGCCTGATCGAGAAGCTCCATACCGACGACCGCAAGCTGCACGTCATCAGCGCCGGCGGATTTCCCGAAGAGCAGACGAAACCCGAACCCCCTAAGCTCCCGTCTTTTGTACCATCCGTCGGCTCGCATCCCTTCATCTACTACCCAGCGGCTGATTGGCCGCACAAGAACCACGAAACACTGCTCCGCGCCGTCGCGATGCTGGCTCACAGTGGCCGGCCAGAGCATCTCGTGCTCACCGGCATGCTTTCCCAACGGGGCGACGTTTTGCGCGCGTTGATCGGGGAACTCAGGATTGCCGATCGCGTACACTTGCTCGGTTGCGTGTCACAAGAGACAGTGATTCACCTGTATCGCTCAGCAACCCTGATGGCCTTTCCTAGCCGCTTCGAAGGTTTCGGCCTGCCGTTGGTCGAGGCGATGCAGTTGGGTTGTCCGGTGGTGGCATCAAAGGCAGAGGCCGTAGCGGAAACAGCCGGCAGTGCCGCGGTCTTTTGCGAGGACAACCCCAAAACTTGGGCATGTGAACTAGGCCGGCTCCTATCCGATTCCGCGATGCGTGCCGACCTACGCACACGCGGTCTGCGACGCGCGAAGCACTTCGACTGGAACAACTGTGCCCGCCAACACTTCGCCCTCTTCCAAGGAATCAAATGTGCGACGGATGACCATTGACCAACGATCCAAGAGTCAAGAATCAAGAATCAAGAAACCAGAACCAAGCCCATGGATCGCAATCCATGGGCTCCCCATGAAGCTGAAACACGCCTTCCGCCATAAAAACCTCAAAGAAAAAAACACCGCCCTCGTCAGTCCGTGAGCCACAGTGGAATCAGCGAACACCTCTGCGTATGATCTAACCCGAACACCCGGCGGAAGGATGAACCAGGTCCAGCGCACCACAACTTCGGAGGTAATCGTATGTCCCTGCAGGTCATGGTCATCACCAAGTCCTATCTCGGCCAAGTCAAGCCCGCGGATATGGAGTTCGGTGAGAGAATGCTCGTGAAATTCATTCACACGCTCGAAGACGCCCCGCGAAAACCCAACGTCATCTGTTTCTATACCGAGGGCGTCACGCTCGCCTGTGAGGGTTCACCCGTCCTCTCCTCGCTGGCAGGCCTTCAAGACGCAGGCGTCAAACTAGTCCTCTGCAAGACCTGCCTGGAATACTTCGGGATTCTCGACAAGGTGCGTGTAGGCGAGGTCGGCGGCATGGACACGATCGTCTCGCAGCTTACGACGGCCGACGTGGTCATTACGCCATGAGATCGTTTCTAAAGTGAGAACCCCGCGTCGACCAACGTGCGTTCCTTCTGAGCGAGTTCCATATCCGCTTCGACCATCATGCGGACCAACCCATCGAAGGTAACCTCGGGCGCCCAGCCGAGGACCCGCTTGGCCTTGGACGCATCCCCTCGCAGCAGGGTCGGCTCCGTCGGACGCAGGAAGTTCCGATCCACGCGGACATAATCACGCCAATCGAGATCAAGGAGGCCGAATGCGGCGTCGAGCAACGCCTGGACTGTTTGCGCCTTTCCAGTCGCGATCACGTAATCGTCCGGTTCAGTCTGCCGCAGCATCAACCACATCGCCTTCACGTAGTCCCCAGCGAAACCCCAGTCGCGCTTGGCGTCCAGATTACCAAGCCGCAACTCGTCTTGCAGGCCTAGCTTGATTCGTGTGGCAGCGCGCGTGATCTTCCGCGTCACATACTGTTCGCCTCGACGGGGCGATTCGTGATTGAAGAGGATCCCGTTACAGGCATAGAGTCCGTAGCCCTCACGATACGTCACGGTCTGCCAATACGCGTGCGCTTTTGCGCAAGCAT
>CAZTAR010000334.1:0-5515 GCA_964611695.1 uncultured Planctomycetaceae bacterium
ATTCCCGGATTGTTCTAGAGTGTGGACGGCCGATCGGTTGTCCAGGAGACAGCTTTTTCTGAAATCACTCTTTTTACCCTCGCCTCATGACCGGCGTGGTTGCACAAACTACTCCTATCTCGCACATGGGACTGTTTGGGGGAGAGCACACACAAGACCATTGTGGTCTTCGGCATCGGGTGCCTGCTACTGCGGCAGATGAACGAGACTTATAACTCTCAGTCGATGCCAAGGTCGCTTTCGTCCGGTGTTTGTGGCAAGAAGCCACACCCATGGATTGGCAGAAACAGAATTGAATACAACCGTGCATCGCGCCGGAATGTGAGCTTCGCTCCACTGGCGGGCGCATGATAACGAGGTCTGAAAGAAGCATTACCGCTGATTACTTCTATGAAACTGTTCACTAGTAGGATGAATGGAAAGGAACCAGTTTTGAACGCATTACGAATCAACAATCGAGGGCGGCGTTTGTCGCAGCCTGGAACAGGAACAAATCGCTCCCGTGTGGGCGTGTCTTTTCTCGCAGCCGCGGCGCTGCTGGTGTTCGCCGCATCGGTAAATGCGCAAGCCACCAAATTGCGCATCCAACCCGTTAGCTCTCCGCAAGTGGCCGGACAGCCATTTGATATCGTCGTGCAGTCGCTCAATGCGGCCGACAACCCGATGATCGTCGTTGTGCCCAGGGAGATCAGCCTTACTCTACAGGCTGGCAGCGGCGCTCTCATCGGTAACATCGAGGGTGTCCTCGGCGCTCTCTCCGATACCACGACGCTTCAGGGTGTCGTTTACGACACGGCGGAAACCGGTGTCGTGATTCGAGCATCCGATACATTCCCCGGCAATCTCACTCCCGGTGACTCGAACGCGATCGATTTCCTCCACGGCGATTTGCAGATTGGCGACGTCGCACTGGCCACGGCCGGTCCCGCTTCCGATCTCTCAATCACCTACAGCGTCGTGACGGAGTTGGCCGCGGTGCCGTCGTTCAACATCAACGTCGGTGTGGATACCGACAACGACGACGCCATGGACACCTTCCTCGGCGCGCTCACGCCGCCGACCGTCATGTTGACGCCAGGCACACATGTTTTCACCGCAGACATTCGCCCCCTCCTTAATGCGCTGGCTCCGAAGATTAAGCACTCCGACAACATCGTGGTGCGGCTCGACCCGGCTGACGCGGTCAAAGAGACAGACGAGAGCAACGCCAGCAACAAGATGGTTTCTGATGACATTTTCGTCGACATCCAACCGATCGGGCTGAGCCTGATCGGCTCGACCCAAGCGCGCTTCGCTTACAACGTTATGAGTGTTGCCAATGTCGAGGACTTAACGGTTGCGTTCTACCTGGATGATTCCGCGCCGTTCGGTGACTTGAACGTGGGCGACACGCCCGTGGATTCGTTCGTGGTCTCCTCGCAGGACGTGGCGAATGTCGAGCCGGGCGGTCACGAGGTTATTGGTGACTTCACGGGCTTCGAGCCCGCAACCAACCAATTCATCTTCGCCGTTGTCGACTGGCCTGACACGGTCGTGGAAGCGAACGAAGGCTTGGCGAACATTGCCAGCACTGCCAACTCCGAAGAGACGGACCTGCAAGCGTTGCAGTTCTACGTTTGGCGTAATCCGGGTGATGCCCTTGCCAGTGCCGCTCTCAATTTCAGAATCCTCAGTCCTGCGCCAGTGGGTACGTTCAACGTGCGAATCGGCGTGGACCGGGCTCCTGTGGACGGCGTGATCGATAGTCCAGCGGACGTTCTCCTGGCCGGACCCGTTGTGGGGCCGAACTCTCCCGGCTGGTATTCGTATTTTCTCCCGAACTCGTTGGATCTCGACTCTCCGGTCTTGCCGCTCAAGCACGGCGATCTGCTGGTGATGACGCTGGATCTTACCCAGCCCGGTGGCGATGAAGGCGGCGTTGAAGAGATCGTAACTTTGGAGGTGGCCAACAATTTCACCTGGGCGATTTCGACTGTCGATGTGGTGGCCAACGGCGTTGACGTCACTGCCAACACGTTCAACGGTGCGACAACCGCCAAAGTGTACTACAACGTTAACAGCATCGGCGCCGTTGCCCCGTTCAACATCCGAATCGGTGTTGACCAAGACGGCAATGGCGAGATCGACGCGGGCGGGGTGCTCGCGACCGAAGCGGTCTCCGGCAACAAGCTCAAGCCCGGTGATCGCACCGTCAACATCCCGGACTTCCGCGCGGCACTCGATGCGTTGGCAACGCCGATCCAGGACGATGATTGGATCGTTGCGACGATCGACCTCGACGACACACACGCGCCCGAGAGCCTGCTGTTGATTGAGTGGGACGAGGTTGCCAACAACGCGGTCAAGCAGAAGCAGCTTGTCGACCTTGTCGCCATCTCGCTCAGCTACGACTCGAACACCGAATCTGCCCTACTAAGCTACGGGGTCAACAGCATCGGCAACGTGGCGGACTACGACATTGAGTTCCACCTCGACAGCGCGGCGGGACCATTGGTCGGCACGTTTAATGTCGGTACCCTTCCGGCCGTTTCGCTCGTGCCCGGCACGCATACGTTGGCGGTCGATCTCCCTGCTCCGCTGTCGACGGGCCAATTGCTCTTCGCGGTCATGGACACCGGCGCGGCAGTGGATGAGCAGAAAGAAAACAACAATAAAGCGAGCACAACCAACACAGCCGGCACGGATCTCGTCGCCGTCTCGCTTGATGTTGTGACCGATGATCTGGCCAGCACGACGGTTGCGACCTTCGACTACTTCGTGGGCAGCCCGACAGCCGTGGCGGACTTCACTCTTCGCGTGGGTGTGGACCGGTTCCCGGCGGATGGTTTGATTGACGACCTGCTCTTGGGCGGGCCGGTCCTGCTGATCGGTGGGGATGTTGATCCGGGCTTCCATGTTTGGAGCCAGGATATTCGCGGTGACCTCAACACCTTGGGGACGCCTCTGGGTGATGGCGACGAGATTGTTGCGACCCTCGACCTGACGCTCGCCGGCGCGGACGAATTGGCCGTGGTCGAGAGCGAAGAGGTGCTCAACAACGCGGCGGCCAGCCAGGCTCAACAGGTGGACCTCGTCGCAAATGCCGTCACAGTTTTCTCTGATGATGTGCTCGGAACGACGACCGCGCAAGTGGCGTACACGATTAATAGTCCGAGTGACGTGGGCGCGTTTGAGATCAAGATCGGTATCGACACGGCCCCGGGCGACAACACGATTGACAGCCCTGCCGTTGTGTTGACCACGTTCACACCAGCCCCAGTGGACCTCGAACCGGGCTCCCACGTGGTGGACATCCCGAACTTCCGGGGAGCAATCGATGGACTGGGCATCGCTTCTCGCATTCAGAATGGCGACCGCATCCTGGCAACCATTGACCTCACACAACCGGGCGGGGATGAAGGCGTCGTCAGCGAGAGCGAAGACATCACCAACAACATCGTCGGGGAGACACAGGTCGTGGACCTCGTGGCAACGTCTGTGGCCGTGCTGATCAATCCTGACACGGACAAGACGAAAGCCAGGGTCTACTACAACGTCAACAGCATCGGCGCCGTCGCGCCGTTTAACATCCGGATCGGCGTTGACAAGAACAACAACGGAATCATCGATCCCGGTTCGCTGCTTGACACGATCGACCTCGCGTTGGCGGGATACGACGACCAGGTCAAGCCCGGCCCGCAAGAGGTGACATCCGCGAACTTCCGCGCCGCGCTGAATGCCCTGACGATTGAGAAGGGCGACCGGATCATTGCGACGCTCGACCTCAAACAAGCGGACAGCCTCGACGAAGGTCTGGTTGCTGAGATGGCCGAAGAGTCAAACAACATCGCGACGCAGAAGCAGGCGGTCGATCTGGTCGCCGAGTCGATCTTCTTGACGATCGACAACGCCACCGGCACGACGGCGGCGACTGTGACTTATACCATCAATAGCCCCGGCGCTGTGGCGCCGTTCAACCTGAGAATCGGTATCGACCGCGATGCCGACGACCGGATTGACGACGCTGATCCTGGCGACTTGCTCTTGACAGCGGGGCTCACCGGCGCCGACCTGACGCCGGGTCCGCATACGTTCTTTGAGGCGGATATTCGCGGGGCCATCGACGCCCTGACGCCTGAATTGAAGAGCGGCGACCGGATCATCGCCACGCTGGACTTCACGATCGGCGCGGCCGGCGCAGACGAAGCGGCCGTGAACGAGGACGAAGAAGATACGAACAACGTCACCACCATCACCGGTACGCAGGAGCAAATCGTCGATATCAGCGGCGACGAGCTTACGCTGACCGTCGGTTCGTTCATCGCGACGGTAAACTACACCGTCACGAGTCCGGGCAACGTGGCGCCGTTCACGATTCGACTCGGCCGGGACACCAATGCCGATGACATCATCGATGACTTCCTCGTGGATATTGTCGGTGAAGTCACGCCAGGCGCGCACCAGGCGAGCGAGGATCTCGCGGCCCTGCTGTTGGGTCTGGGCGTGCTGTCGGGTGAAAACGTCACGATCGTGGCGGACTTCGACGCCGACGACACCGTGGCGGAGGCAGAGGAGATCACCAACAACAAGCTGGTGAACACCGAGCCTTATCTTGTTGACCTGTTGGCCGTTCGGCTGACACATCCGTGTGCGGTTCTCGATACCGTCTTCGATGTCGAGTTCGACTACACTGTAGTGTTCAATCAGCCCAACGAGGACTTCACGGTCTGTGTGTACGCCTCCGAGAATGATACGCCGACCATCGGCGGTGGAGACGTGCTGCTGGGTTGCCTGGATGTGACCAACCCTGCAAACAAGACTGTCGGCGATCACACCGTGGTCATCTCCGGCGTGAGCGTGAACAGCGCGAACTTCGCGACCGGGTACTTCTTCGTCAAGGCGATGATCGACAGTCCGCTGACCGTGAACGAGGCCAACGAAGGTAATAATGTCGCGGTGCGGCCGAACGCGGCGCAGGATCCATCCGAGGATCCGGACGGCGACGGCGTGCCGAGTTGCTTCGACGGTTGTCCGAACGATCCGAACAAGCTCGATCCGGGTGTCTGCGGCTGTGGCGTTGTGGACGACCTGACCGACACGGATGGCGATGGTCTTGTGGATTGTCTCGATCCTGATCCGAACGATCCGGATAATCCCGTCCCGCAGGGTGCGCCTGGCGGACAGACCACACCTGGCGACGGTAACGGGCTCGACATATTCCTGCCGATCCTCCCGTTGGGTCCGCCGATGTGTGGTATTGGGCTGTGTGGCGGAGGCACAATGGTGCCTGTGAGTATGATGCTCCTCGGTTTTGTCGGCCTTCGCCTCCGGAGGCGGTCTCGACAGGACCGTTGAGCGAGAGTTAGGCGTGTAGGCCGTCACCCGGCTGAGCGATCCTGAAGGTCGCTAGGCCGCGGACACGGCGGCGTACATTCAGTTTCGGATTCTGAACGAGAAGGCTCCGTCCTACGTGGCGGGGCCTTCTTTTTTTCTAGGTTGGCAAAACTGCCTTGAGTTCTTGTGGGGACTTTCGACG
>CAZTAR010000335.1:0-5502 GCA_964611695.1 uncultured Planctomycetaceae bacterium
AGAGCGTGTTGTTGGACTTGTTGCCCTTGATGACGACCTTGCCCTTGGCCCCGCGGCCGCGACCCTGCGTGCCCTCACCAAAAAGCGACTGAAGCTGCGTCGCAACCGACTCCGCATCCGCAAGAACGAGCTTGATCGGCCTCCGTTCCGTCTCGGCCTCGACCTTCTCATCCATCGCGAGAATCTGCTTCTCGATCTCGGCCATCAGCGGCGTCGGGGCCTTGACCACGACGATGCCGGTAGCGTCGTTCGCCGTGATGACGACATCCGCCTGTCCACCCCGCCCAGCGGCGAATAGCGACTTGAGCGTATCCGCAATCTGCCGCGGCTCACCCTTGACAGCAAACTGCCGGATGTTTGATCGACCCCCATCGTCGATGTCCAATTCCTTGACAATCCCCTCGACACGATCAAGGTCTTTCGCAGGCCCGGCGAGAATCACGCTGTTCGTCCGCGTATCGGCATTAACCGAAACCGAATCACTCCCGCGTGAACCACCGCGACCACGAGGCCCTCGGCCACCGCCCGCCGCGGCGGCAGACGCCGTCTTCGCGGCAACCTCCTTGACGATGGAGGCCACCTCGCTCGCGCGAGCATGCTCCAGCGGCACACGCCGCATATCCGCCTTCGCGGTGTTGTCGGCACTGTCCAATTCATCAATCAGCGTCGCGACCAGCGCGAGCGTATCCGGCGGCGCTTTGGCCATGATCGAGTTCGTCTGCGAGTCCGCCGTGAGTTTGATGTTCTCCGTGGAAACGGCGGTGCCCTCGCCTTGCTGTCCCTGCATTTGCAACCGCTGCTGTTGTTGCTGCTGTTGCTGTTGAGCTTGGGCGCCGCGTCCGCGCGCCGGGGCGCGCCGGGGTGTGGCGGACAGACCCAGGATTTCACGGAGGTTGTCGACCACCTGCGTGGCGTCCAGATTCTTCAAATAGAAAATCTTGATGTTCTGATCGATCGGTGGGACCTTGGCATCGATCTTACGCAACACATCGATGATAAGCGGGACATCCGACAGCGGCGCGGCAACAAACAGACTCCGCGTCCGCGTGTCCGGCACAACCTTGATCCGCGCCGGCGTCGGCGCAGGCGCTACCGGCTGCTTTGGCTGCTTGCCGCCCTTCGCATCCTTGCCATCTTGCCCCTTCGCGCCTGGCTTCGCCTGCGGCTGCCGCTGTGGACGCTGTCGTTGCGCTCGTTGCTGAGGCTGATTGAAAACATTGTTGAGAAGCTGCGCCGCGTAATTCACCTCCGCGTACTTCAGCGGAAATACCCGATACACCGTCGGAGACTTTTCCCCGATCCGGTCGCGGATCCAGTCGTCGAGGATGTCCCGCTCGTCCTCAGGAACATCGATGAACACCTTGTCCGAAGCCGGATCGTAGTAGACCTCGATCGAACCGGCTCTGAGCTCCACCGAGCCTTCGACATCCGACTTGGTTGCAGCTTCCATGTCGCTGAAACTTTCCGCAGGGGCAGACATCTGCTCCGGCGGTGAGACTCCTGCATCCGCCGGCCGCTCGGCATGCGAAGGCGCCTTGGTTGGTTGCGACGTCGTGACAGGAGGCTGCGGCTCATACTGCGCGAGCGACGCGGCCGCCACGGCTTCCATCGCCCGCAGCATCGGCCCAGGCAGGGCCCGGGGCGTGATCGCGCTCACAGGCGTGCCGGTATCGTCAGCCGACGCAGGCACCTCCGTCTCCGCTTCTTCTTCGCCTTCGTGAATGTCGATCGTCTGCACGCGGCCGGACGACAGCCCCGTGTCAACCACCTTGACGCTCCGACCATACGGGCTTGCGTAACGCCTCCGAATCATCTCGACGATCAACTCAGCGGGCATTTTCTCGCCGTCAAGAATGAGCACGTCCTTGTCGATCGGGCCGAAAGCGCTTTCCGGCACATCGTACATCCCCAACAGCTTGACAATATCGTCCCGCTGCGCAGGCTTCGCACCACGGATCAGCAGCGTCCGCTCATTCGGCCCCTCGTCAATGCGGATGGCACTCTTACCACCGGCGTTGAGCAGGTCTTCGACCGTCCAGGCGATGTCATACGCCTTCTTGTACTTCAGCGAATACGTCCACCAGGTATCGACTGGCGGAGGCGGCTCAGTGCCCGTCACAGGCTCCGACTCGCCCAGAATGAGCCGAAGCAATTCGTCAATCTCGACAAAGTCGCGCGGCATCGCCCGAATCAAGAGCACATTCTCATAAGTATCCGGCACAATGCTGATCGATTCGCTGGAAACACCGGCCGGCGCGGCCGCGGCGCCAGGTTTCCCGCCGGGTTTTCGCGACGGCTGACGCCCGCCCAATCCGAGCAAGGCTTGAAGCTTCCGCGCGTCCTCTTCCGCATCTATCACGACGTACTTCCGACTGATCGGCTTCTCCTCGATAACATCGAGCTGCTCGATCCACTGCACGGCCTTAGCGACCTCTTCCTGCCGCCCTTCAATGATGATGCGATCACCGTCCGGCAACATGTTCAGCGAGCCGCTCGAACCCCCCGAGACACGGGGAGCGGGCGCTCGGCCCTTGGTGCCGGGCACGCGGATAGGCGCGGCCGAAGCGGCTCCCATCATCCGCTGCACCGCCGCGACCACATCCTCAGCAGGACGGTTGTACACTTGAACGATAAGACGCGCTGGCCGTGCCGCTTCCTCCATCTCCGCAACAAGCTCGCGAATCTGCTCAAGCTTCTTCGGCGTCGCGGTCACAAGCAACGAATTCGTCAGCGGCTCCGCGACAATCCGGATCGACGAGCCGCCACCACCACTGGAACGCGGCGCGGGTCTGGGCTGCCGGCCGCCCTTCCGGCCGCGTGACACGGGCGGCGCCACCACCACTGAGCCGCCGCCGGAAAAACTCTGCGACAGAATCGGCGCGATCTCCTGCGCCTTGGCGAATTCGAGCTTGATGACCTCCGTGGGGATCTCCGTCTCGATGTCGAGTTCGGCAATGAACGGCGTCACCTTCTCGATGAATTCGGGCATCGCGAAGATGTTGATCGTGCTGTTGTACGGATCGGCGGTAATGACGCGCGCAATGCCCCCATCCGCCGGGAAGAGCTGGTTGAGCATGGTCACCACGTCCGTAACGTTGGCAACCTGCAACGTGAATGTCCTATACACAGGCTCCAGCGGCTTCGCCTGCGCGTCGAGTTGCATGATGAGTGCATCAATCCGTTCCCAGTCCTTGTCGTTACAGAATACAAGAAGCGTCTTCGCCGCATCGTCGGGAATAAACTTCGGCCCCGGCCCCATGGTGACGGTGGGTACCCGGCGCGGCGCTGGTTGCCGACCCTTCCCCCGAGGAACCTGTCGCGGAGCCTGCGGGCGCGGGACGGACTGGCCGGTAATGATCTGCTGAAGGATCGGCGCAATTGCACTCGGTGTTGCCGATTCAAGTTGCACGAAGTGCGTCTTCTCTTCCTCTTCCGCTGGCACGTCCAACGTCGCGACTAACTCCTTGACGCGCGTCAGATCAAATTGACTGCCGGAAAAAAACAACCTGGTGCTCGACTGCGGAGAAAGCTGACTGGGCCGACTTCCTTTCTGACCGGGCGGCAGCAACGAGTTGACCATCGCCGCCACGACCGCCGCTTCGGCATGTTGCAACTCGATGATCTCGTTCACATAACCGTCAGGCAAGTCCCACTCTCTGACGATCGCCTCCCCACTGGCAACCCCCTTCGCACTCCCAATCAGGACAACCGCGTTGCCGGACTGCGCAACTGAGATGTCCCAGTTGAGTTCGTCCTCAATCTCCGGCGGAACCCATCCCCCTCTCCCGCCCTTAGGGCCGACTTGTAATGCTTTCCTCTGAGCGGCAATAATCGGCTTGAGCGTCGCCACGAGAACCGCCGCATCGACATGCTGGAGCCTCACCGTCCTCATCACCGGCGGAACAACCGGCTCGCCCTGATCAAGGTCCTGAATCGCCTCCGCAATCTCCCCCAACATCTGCGGCGGCGCCTTGATGTAGAGGCGATTGTTCAGGATATCCGGGATGATCGTAATCTCCTTCGCCTGTTCGCCCTTGGTGTCGATGCCGGGGCCGCGCCCACCCTTTCTGCTTCTCGGAGTGGAAACCGTACCGCCGCCGACAGGGAACATCTGCCGGAGAATCGTCACGACATCGGATACCTTGGCCACCTTCAAATCAATGGTCAGCATCGGCCGTGCGTCCGACTTGGGCGGCGGCATCCCAGTCAACTTGTTGACGACATCCCGAAAACGGTAATGCTCTTCAACCAGGCCGACTAACTCAATGTCATCGCCGAGAACCTGAACCCCGTAAGTGTCTGAAAACTGCGTCCGGAATTCCTCAATCACCTGAAACGCTGGCCAACCCTCAGGCGACTTGAAAATGGTCCGGCAAATGTCAAATCGGTCCAGATTCGCCGCCTCGAATTCCTCAAACGTCTGGAATATCTTCTCCACAGGGATTTCGCGCATCAGGTCCGGCAGGAGCTTGATAGTCAGATAGTTCTCCTCGCGCCGAATCAGGTACTTGTTCAACGCACGTTGCAACAAAAGCTCGTTGAGTTGATCAATGTACTCCCTGAAAGTGAAGTCCCGAGGACTGCGAAACGTGAGAAGTTCGGTGAGCGGCGTCTCCGGCTTGTTGCCCCAGGGCAAACCGCTGATGCGGGACAGATCGCCAAGAACATCCATCCAAGGAGTCTCGCTATAGTCGAAACGATAACTCTGCGCCTCCGGATCGGGCGGCGTCATGACAAATTTCATCGTCGTCGTGATGTTCGCAATCGGCGACTCTGGCTCTCCGAGCGCCTCACGGATTGCGCTGGACGCGTCAGTGGACTGCCCCGGCGAAGTCCCGGTCTTCTTCAACTCGGAAGTCGTCTGCTTCTTCCGGCCCGACCGCGGGTGAGATGGAGTACGCCCGGGCTTTCGCGGGGGCGTCCGCGGTTGCCCTAAAGAGCGGGCAGTCCGACCTCGCGGCGTACGCGCGCCCGATGTCGCACTCTGGTGCGATGAGACCGCGCCTTTCGGAGGCCCTTTGGCCCCGGCAGTGCTCGAAGACTTCTCAGCGGGAACCGTGAACGATAACCGAGGAGAAGCCTTGCCACTGCCCTTCACGGCATCCTGCGCGCCGGCCTTCGCGGGAGGCTTCACACTCGATGTCTTGGGCGCACCCTCCTGGTCTTTCTCCGATCGACTGGGTGATGCAACGCGCTTCTCCTCCTTCCCGATCGACGCCAATGCGGACTTCCGAGCTTCCTCGATTCGATCTTCAGAAGCGGTCTTCCCCTTGGGAGACTTCGCCCCTTCGACTTTTTTCTTCTCGGCTGCCGCTTTCTTGGCTTCCGCTTCCTTGGCCGCCGCTTCCTTCGCTTCCGCCTCCTTGGCTTCCGCTTCCTTGGCCTTCGCTTCCTTGGTCTTCTCCGCCGCCGGCTTCGTGGCGGCGGGCGGAGTGTCCTTTTTCTTGGGAGGATCATCCGCGCGGACCGGTACACCCAAGAAGGCAAGCGCGGCCAAGGCCA
>CAZTAR010000336.1:0-5485 GCA_964611695.1 uncultured Planctomycetaceae bacterium
CCGAAAGCGGCGTCATCGTAGGCAACCGGGGCCATCGCGTCAACGCCCCCGCGGATCAGAGCCGCGCGCATTAGCAAGCGGTCAGCGCTCGACATTGTGGGGGGGGCGACCAAACGGGTGTGCCCGTCGGCCACCGGGGGGCCGACGCTACTACGAAGTGTGCACTCTCAAGGCTAGAGCAGTTAAGGATTGGGTGTGGCACCGGCGTCTCGCCGGTGAGGCAACGGCACTCGGCCTCCTTTTTTCCACCGGCGAGATGCCGGTGCCACATATCAACGTGAAACGCTATAAAAGGCTCTAAACTGTGCCAGTGCCCGAGATCAGGGCCGCGCGCGTCAGGGCGCGGTGGCGCTCGCCGTGACGGCCCACACCCACGGCGATGACCGGCTCCCTTACGGTCGCGGCCCTGATCCGGCCACCGTTTGTGCACGTCACTTCTCGATCACGTACTCGTCGAAGACTTCGTCATGCTCATTGAACTGTTTCAGTACGAGTTTGTCCGTTGTCAGATCGATCTGTACGAATCCGAGCAGTTTGTCGTTATAGACCTTATTGTAAGGCGGCGGCGGAAGTTTCATCGCATAACGCCTCGCGCCGCCCGTGCCGCTTGTGATGTACACGACCCCTTTGCCGTCTTCGACGATTTCGTTTCGGAGGATTGGGGCGTTGCGTTCGTAGAGGTGGTTGTGTCCGCAGAAGACCATGTCCACGCCGCACTCTTCAAACACGTCAACGTAGGCCTCTCTGATGTACATTACACCTTCGGGCGCATGGTTGCTGCCGGTATAAATCGTCTGGTGAAAATAGACAAACTTCCACCGTGCGTCGCAGTCCATCAGGACCCGGCATAGCCACGGCGCGACCTCGTTCTTCATTTGCTCCGGCGTGAGGATGCCGCCTTTCTTATCGAGTACCCGATTGGTGTCCAGACCCACGAACCTGGCATCGCCGAAATCAAAGTAGAAATTGCGTTCTGGTTCGATCCCCTCTGGACCGTTTCTCGGCAAGACGAAGATATCCAACAGTGCCTTGCCATAGTCCGTCGCGGAGTCGTGATTGCCGATCACACTCAGAAAAGGAACCGACCTGAGCAATTTCGCATACGGCTCGAAGAAAAACGGAAAGTAGTTCTCCGCGCGGCCGGTGGATTGATCGAGATCGCCGAGATGAATAAACAAGTCCGGTTTGTGCTTGACCACCAGTTCACCCAAAGCGGCCTGGGCGTTGCCGCCGACGCCCGAATCACCAAATGTGATAAAGCGGAACGGCGTGCCACGCGGTGGCGGCACGGAGGCCGGGTAGGGGCCTGCGAGTTTAATGTCGCGGAGTGGAAATCCGGTATTACTCACGGTATAGGAATATTCCCCCCCGGGCTTCAGGCCGTCGAATGAGACTTCATATCGCGTGCCCTGCGGTGCGGCCGTCTTGACGACCTCTGTCCCATCCGGACCTGTCAAGCGAACCTTGCCGGTGGCAAACATCGCCTCGGCGTTCCAGACAATCGTCAACGTGTTGGGGGCAGGGATTTGGATCATCGGTCCCGCGATCAATGTCGGCTGAGCCTGTTTGCTGATCGCCGAAATGCCGACCGCGCCGAGAGCCAGGACCGTCACGATGATGAGAAAAACTGGTTTTCGTCGAGGGGGTCGGCCGTGGGTTTCCGAATTCGTTGTCGTCATACCACTCCTCGGTTCCTTCTATCAGAACGTGTGGCTGCACGTTCACAGCGGCTATCTTCATTCACGTCGGCCACGGGGGGCCGACGCTACATCTCGCGGCTCGGTGTGATTCACCACATCGGCAATGTCACCATATCTGTTTTGCCACCGCGGTTGGTATGTCCCTATTCAAAGTCCGGCAGGACAGGAACCATTGCCGATGCACAGATGAGGGAGTATAGTACATCGGAACGAAAGGAAAACCTCCCATGCCACTACCCGACGGTACGCTGAGCATCGATGAGCTGGCCGAACGGATCAACTCGATTCGGGACTCTCTTTGACCTCCCAAACAAGATCAAACAACTCAGAGATAAAGAGACGGTGATGGCAAAACCCGGCTTCTGGGAGTCGGGAGATGCTCAGGCTGTCGTCGCGGAACTCAAATCACTCAAGGCAATCGTTGATCCGGTCGAGGCTGTCTCCCTCCGCGTCGAAGACGCGGTCGTCCTCCAGCAGCTTGCCGAGGAAGAGGACGACGATTCCGCCCGACAGGAGGCTGACCGCGAACGCCTCGCATTGATCAAGGAGGTGGAGCGCGTCTCGTTGATGGCGCTTCTCTCCGGTCCCGATGACGGCCGCGATTGCTATTTCAGCATTCAGGCCGGCGCCGGCGGGACAGAGGCGTGCGATTGGGCCAACATGCTCTTGCGGATGTACCTGCACTACTTCGAGCGAAACAAGTACAAGGCGGAGATCCTCGCCCGGAAGAATGGCGAAGAGGCCGGCATCCAGTCGGTCGACCTGCTTGTCAAGGGACCGTACGCATACGGGTATCTCAGCACGGAGATCGGCGTGCATCGTCTCGTCCGCATCAGCCCATTCAACGCGCAGGGCAAACGGCAGACGAGCTTTGCCGCGGTGGACGTCATGCCCCTGGTGCCCGAGAGCAAGGTCGAACTGCCAGAGAAGGACATGGAGATTACGGCGTTTTGTCGGAGCAGCGGGGCCGGCGGTCAAAATGTCAACAAAGTTGCCACCGCCGTGCGTATCAAGCACATCCCGACAGGCATGGTTGTCGAGTGCGTCAACGAGCGCAGCCAGGGGCAGAACAAGCGGCAGGCGATGGGCATTCTCCGATCGAAGCTCGAACGGCTCGAACAGGCCAAACGTGACACAGAGATGGCCAAGCTGTACAGCGAGAAGGGCGAAATCGCCTGGGGCAGCCAGATTCGTAATTACGTGCTGGATGACCCACGGGTGAAGGACTTGCGGACCGGGGTGGAGACAGGCAATCCGCAAAAGGTGCTCGATGGAGACATAGATTCCTTTATTCAAGCGGCGCTGCGCCGGCGTGCTGAAAAGCAGGCCCGAGCCTCGGGTGTTTCTGCTTCGGCTTCATAACCGAAGGCGCCGGACGGGTCGTCCTGACTACTTCCGCCCCCCCCTCAAAAAAACACCGGGTGGCTGAATGCGGTGGTTTCGATATGCTTCAACGCCGTGTGATTGCCAAAAGTGGCAAGTCGAAAGTTGGTAGTGGTTCACTATGGCCGGCACGCACAGCTTGTCCGCCAGTACTGGCACTGGCAGCAAGCTGCCAGTGGCACCCACAGATCAAAGTGAACCACTACCCGAAAGTTGAATTCACGTTTGAGGCGGGCATAGTATCCCTACGACACCTCGTCAACAAAGCGGCGATGCCGTTCCTTCATCGGACGACGCCTCCACATCGTCAGAGTCGAGGGTTCCTGTACCCCAAGACGGGCTTAAGCGCGGGACTGATGAAATGACACAGAGCGTCTCCACGCGCCCGGTACCGGCGGCCATCGACTCAGCCGGTGTGGTTGAATCCGACATTGGCGATTGTCACTGGCGCATTTCGCGCCGTCACGCGGCGATCCTCAAATCAAACGAGATTGACTGGTTCCATCTTGAAGAGAGCCCCACCTGTTCACGCGTCAAGCACAACAGCCAACGGGATGTCTGGCGGGTGACCTGCGGCGGGCGTGAATTCTTCGCGAAGCTCTACCACCCCAACGGCCCGGCCGCTCGAGTGAAGCTGCTGTTTCGCGGATCGACGGCCTCGCGGGAATGGGATGTCGGCATGTACGCCGCCGGCCATTCCATCGGGACCGCGACACCGATTGCCACGGCCCAGAAGGGTTCCCGATTTGCCGGCGGCCTCTCCCTGCTGATTACGGAAGCGATCTCCGGTAGCTCGCCCCTCAACGAATACTGGCTTTCCATACGTCACGATTGCCGGCAGGCCAATGTTTTGATCGAAGCATTGGCGAAGCTGGTGGCTAGGGCACATCAGTGCGGCTTCCAACATCGCGATATGCATCCCGGCAACATCCTGATCCGCTCCGCGGGAGAACGGTGCGAAGTCTTCTTCGTGGACCTGCACGCCGTGCGGATCGGTCGTTCGGTATCACGGCGGGATGTCGTCGCGAATATTGCCCAACTCAACCAGTGGTTCCGTCGGTACGCCACGCGGTCGCAACGCCGACGCTTCCTTCGGCATTACCTTGCCTATCGAGACCACTTCGCACAGGCCAGCGAGTTTGCCCGCAACTTGCGGATCGAAACTGCCGCGCTGGTAGCGGACCTTGCCATCGGAGCGGATCGTCATGCGAATCGCTTGTGGTCAAAGCGGGACCGCCGAACGCGGCGCACGGGGCGGTACTTTGCGCGCATTCGGCCGGCGCCGGGTTGGCGTGGACACGTACTGCTTCGCAGCAAGCATCCAAGCAGGTCGGCCGTTGCAGCGCGGCTATCCTATGATCGACGAATGTGGAAGGCGTGGCTTCGCCATCCGCTCGCCTGGGTGGACCGGGACAAGCACGAACTCATGAAAGACTCGCATACGGCTTCAGTCTGCAAGGCGCAGCTCCCGACAAAGCCGGAGCCTGTGGTGGTGATCGTCAAGCGGCCGCTGGCGCGGAATCCGTGGAAGCGACTCGGCCACGCCCTAGGCCCCAGCCGGGATCTTCGGGCGTGGAAGATTGCCAACATGTTACTGAACCGCAACCTGCCCGTCGCGCAGCCGTTGGCCGTCGTCGAGCGATTCTTCGGCGGGCTGATCCGTGTCGATTCTCTCTCCCTGACCGACTACGTTTCGCCATCGGTGGACCTTGAAGCCTTTTTGACACGTGACACGGCGGCGCTGGACCCAATTACGCAGTACCGTGTCAAACACAGCTTGATCGAGTGCCTTATTCGGATCATCAAGCGGTTCCACGATCGCGGGTTCGCGCACCGCGATTTCAAAGCACCGAACCTGCTTGTGTCCTGGTCGCCCCCTTTTGATGGGGAGCCCACGCTCACCTTCATCGATATGGACGGGATCAAGCATGTCTGCCAGACGACCAAGAAACAGCGGGACAGAGCGATTGCACGTCTTTGTGCAAGCCTGCTCGGAAGCCCGGCGTGTACGCGGACGGACCGGCTTCGGTTCCTCAAACGTTACCTGACCGGGCCAGGCCAAACGCCGCGAGACTGGCGCAGCTACTGGCGTCAATTCGACGCGCTCGTCAGCAAAAAGCTCCACGACAAGGATCTTCACCGCCGCTGGAAGCTAGACAACTACGGGCGAGAGTAGCGACTTCAGATTCAACGTCTTCAGGTTTGATATCTGCAGATTCGACATCTTTGGATTCAGCATCATCAGATTCAGAGCCGGGGCGTGTCGCCCCGGTCCGGCTCGACACGAGCCGGCTCTGATGCAAACATAATTGTGATCGCACGATAGAGTAAACTAAGAAACTATCTCAGAATTGTGGCACCGGCGTCTCGCCGGTGGAAGCAAGGCGGCCGAGTGCCGTTGC
>CAZTAR010000337.1:0-5461 GCA_964611695.1 uncultured Planctomycetaceae bacterium
CCGACAATTGGTGTTCCACATTCCGGGCAGATACCGCTCATATTTCCTGTCAGATTATAATCGCATCTGTGACAGTGGCCTATTCGATAGCGGCGCATGCCTCGGTTTTCGATCAGGCCGATCGACAGAAAGACAAGTGTGAGTAACCTCACGCATTGCACGAGCATACCAAAAAAGCCACTGTTCTCACCCAACCCGGAAGAAAGGCAGGCTGAGCACATCATCAAGATGAATGGACACGACAACAAGCCAGCGCATTCGATTGTCCTGCGTGTCTCGTATGTTACAGACCTCAAAGCAACGTATGCGGCCATGATCAAAAGGAAGAAAAACAGAAACGAGAACGGTATGTGAAGGCCAGTCCCGCCGATCTGTCGCGTTGTGCCAATCCAGGGCAAGCTGCGCCAGGAAGTATCAGCATCATCTAGCCACGGTGACTGCACCCACCAACCCCAATCACCCCAAGGCCTAGCTTCACCTGTTGGTAAGGGAAGAACAAAGTAACCATTTGTTAGCACAAAGAAAGACTGTCCACCGGTATACGACAAGCACCACTTCAAGCTGAACCCCCAGGCGACGATGACCAGCATCATTCCCGCCACACAACCGATCAGGACAGAGCGTTTCGAAGCAGCCTCCCGGAACATAGCATGCCCACAGATGAATGCACTTTCATCATGATCGCCAAAGGCCCCCGCCTTTTTACTCTCCCTTCAGCTTCTCCACGGCCTGCGTCGTTGCCGACTTAATCTTCTCCACGGCTTGCGTGGTTGCGGTTTTGGCTTTCTCGGCGGCTTGGGTTGTGGCGGACTTGGCTTTTTCGACGTATGGCCCTGCCTTCTCTTTCAACTCGTGGGCCTTGTCCTTGCCCTTCTCGTAGAGTTCTTCCGTCTTGTCTTTTCCTTTATTGAATAGCTCCTCCGCCTTTTCCTTGCTCTTCTCGACGTAGGGCTCGACGGCGTCTTTGACCTCTTCCGCCTTCTGGGTTGTCGCATCTTTGAGGTCGTGGGCCTTCTGCGTGGTCGCTCGTTTTGCCGTGTCCACATCTCCCGGATCGCAACCGGTGATGGTCGCCGCAACGACGATGCCCGCCAATGTCCAGGCGATTATTCGTGCTCGCATTTTCTCTGCCTCCCTTTTTCATCTCAAACAATCTGCCGGCCTGCGATAGCCGCAACGAATGTTCAAACACGTCCACAACCTCTCTGTGGCACCGGCGTCTCGCCGGTGGGATCACAGGACGAGACGTTCATCCTTCGCCATGCAGTCACAGGCGAGACGCCTGTGCCACCTTTAGTAGCGCAACAGGTGCTTAAGGTTTTCCCTTTGGGGCATTCGCCTTCTTGCCGGCCTCTGGCTTGGGCTGTTCCGTGGACTTCTGTTTGTTCGCGTTGATCATGAATTCGGCGCTGCTGAGTTTGACAGTCGGATCGAGGCCCACGTATTGGTACATCGCGTCCAAAGTCGCGCTGGTTCGTTCGTCCTTCCCAGGCAGCCAGAGGAACGTTGCCACGGGAAGTTGCGTCTTGGTATGAATATAGAGGTCTTGCAACTTCGCCGAAAACTGGTCGCCCTGCGGATAGCGAAGTTCCAGGTGGAAACAGGGTTCCTTCAATGGTCCAATCAGCACCGGATCCTTGAGCGTGATCTTGGCTTTTCCGAAAGCCTTTGCGGCCTCGATGCGGGCGAGCGTCTTCTCCATCATGCGCTTGGGTCCGAAGTCCGTGATCGGAAATTTCGCCTTGCCAAACAGGACCGCCCACGAAGGCGGGAACTTCTCAACGGCAGGCGGCAACCCCAACAGGCCCACCCGGGAAAGCAGCAGCACCTTATCGCCGTATTGTCCCGCAATGTATGCGGCCTGTCGGTACTCACTGTCCTTGTCGAGCCACGTGAAGCGAATGCTCAGTGGATTCGCCCGATATTCGGCCGTCATCCGTTCGCGTTCGTGCAACACACCGATCAAGCCCAATCGCTCCTGCCGGTGGAATTCCGCGCGGAATTGCTTCAACGTGCGAGCCTTGGCGAGTGATTCCTCCAAGAACTCGATCGGGTTCTTCTTGATTCGCTCAACCGCCTCGTCATGGCCCTCGACGTTGACGGTTGGCGGCCGGTCAATCGGGGGTGCGCCACATCCACCCGCAAGCAGCATTGCCAACGCACCCGCTACACATGTTAAACCGTGTCCACTCAGTCCCCGACATCGCAAACTCGTCAACTCGATACTCCTTGCCAATGGCCTGGGCCAACCCCCCTGACGGCACGATCCCTCTCAATAGTAGACGGTCCTCGTGCGGTGGTGGTTCACTGCTATGTTCTCATGATGCGACAGCACCCATAAGTACCAATCAATACGCCAGGGAGCGGCTTCCTTCCCAACGCGCCGCAGGGCCTTCCGCATCCGGTCCACGGCCTCGATTGTCGCTGCCCTGATCTCGATCTCCTCCTCACTGTCACGTTGCCACTCCTGCCCGGAATCGATCGCTTGGGCGGATTCCGCCGTCAGGTTGACGATACCCAGATGCCGCAAGGCCTGGGGCACACGATAATCCGCAAAGGCGGTCAGTTCATCCACGCCCTTCAAGGGCGGGTGCCCGTGAGTATGAAACGCGATTGACGTATCCAGCGCGCAAATCTGGGCCCGTTTCAGGAAGTAGACCGGTTTGTTGTGGTAGCTGCTGACATCGCGGAAGGAATCGAAGTTCGCCATGAGTAGGACGGCCAGGGGCCACGCTTTCCAGTTGACGGACTCGATGGCGTTCATGAACTGTCCGTCGAAGCGTTCCAAGAGGACCCGGCCAGTATCGCGGACGATCCGCTCTCGCTCGTCCATCAATAGCAACTCTCCCTTGCCGGACAGCACCTCTCGAAGCTCGTCGCCCGGCATGCTGACCCAAAACTCGGGGTCGCACCACCGAGGCTCGTACTTGGCGGCCAGCATGATCGAGATGAACATGGCGTTGAAACGTTCGTAGTGTTTGCCGCGCCATTCGATTTGGATCGGGTTCGATGACCAAAAACAGAAGTTGAGTGAATCGATCAACAAGCCCAGGTTTGCCATCGCATCCTGCGAGCCCGGCAGATACGCCAGCAACTCGTGCGGCGGCGGTTCCAATTCGGCCGGAGCCACCTTTGAAGCCCAGGCCTCAATGGCGGAATCGTCGATCGAGCAGTGCCTTGCCTGCTCCATGACGGCGCGGATTGTTTCTAGAACTATCATGCTGAGAAGGGATGCTAGTCGGCTCTACCTGTTGAAGCAAGATTGCGAAGATTAGGCATTCCAGGGTTGTCAGTGGTTCAGGTGTCTCGCCGGTGGAAGCAAAGAGGGGGTTCTCCGTTGCCTCACCGGCGAGACGCCGGTGCCACAGACAAACAGTGCCACAGGCGAACCGGTGCCACTGACAACCGTGATCTGCCTGAAGCCTCAGCTTTTTACGTTGAAGCGCTCGCAACTTCCCGCAGCAGGCCTGGGGGGACTTCCATCGTTTTCTTGCACTTGGGATAGTTGCCACAGCCGAGGAAACGGCCTGTGCGTCCCATGCGAAGAAGCATCTTCCCGCCGCAGTCCGGGCAGGGGACATCCGTGTCGATCGGGGCCGGCTTGTCGGGGGCGGGCGATTCCGCATCGGCCTTTTTCTTCGCCTCACCACGGAGGTTTGCCGCCGCTTTGCACGATGCACAACTGAAGAATGGACCGAACCGACCGTGACGCAGCGTCATTTCGTCGCCGCACTCGAAACAGACCAGCTTTCCTTTAGGCAACTGTTCTATCACAGGACGGCCCGTCCGGGTCCAGACGAAACCGGCTGGCGGCGGCCCCAATGCGTCGATCTCTTCTTTTTTCAGGTACTTGGTCTTGCCGCGAGCCCCTGTTTTTTTAGCGCCGACTTTGCCGTTGCCGTTCTTCGCAGTCTCCTTGGGCGGTTCGGGAATCTTGCCCTCTGCTTCGAGCGCCTTGAGTTCGTCAAGCTTCTCCATCGGCATCGCATTGCGACATCGCGGAAAACCGGAGCAACTCAGGAATGGGCCTCGTCGGCTCGTGCGGATGACAACCGGCCGACCGCACTTGTCACATCTCGCGCCGGCGTCTTTCGGTTTCGGCTTTTCAACATACACCCCTTCGGGCATCTGCGAGGTCGCCTTGCACTTGGGATACGCCGTGCATCCGAGGAACGCGCGACCCCTGCCGAACTTCACCTGCATCGGGGAGTCACACTCCGGACACTTCTCTTGGATGTCCTCCGCCTTGACCTTCTTCAACGCGACGCCTTCTTCCGAGCAAGGCTTCGTGCCGTCGCACTCCGGGTAGCCCGAGCAACCCAGGAATGGGCCCAGTCGACTTCGGCGCAGAATCATCGGTCGATCGCACTTCTCACACTTCTCAGTCACCTCGACGGGCTCGACCATTTTTCCGTGACGGTCCACGTCCCGCGCGACCGTACACTCTGGATATCCTGAGCAGGCGAGGAAGCGACCGTTCTTGCCCTGGCGGTAGACCATCGGGCATCCACATTCTTGGCATGTGTACTCGCTGGGCTCCGCGCGGATCGCGTCCATCTCCTCGTGTGCACGGCCCAACGCTTCTTTGAAGGGCTCGTAAAACTCGTGCAACACCTCATGCCAATCGAGACGCTTCTCCTCAATCTTGTCCAGTTCGTCCTCGACGTGGCTCGTGAAGCCGACTTCCATGATCTTCGGGAAATGGCCCACCAGCTTTTCCGTGACGACCTCCCCACGCGATGTCGGTGCGAACCGGCGGTCCTCCTGCTCCACGTACCCTCGTTCCTGAATCGTCTTGATGATTGACGCGTACGTGCTTGGGCGACCGATGCCTTCCGACTCCAGTGTCTTGACAAGTGAGGCCTCGGTGAATCGCGGCGGGGGCGCCGTGAACCGCTGCGTCAGATTCGTTGATACTGCCGACACGTCCCGGCCTTGGTCGAGCGACGGCAAGACCTGGGTGTCGCTGCTTTTCGGCACACCCATGACTTTGTAGAACCCGTCGAACGCCAGCACGCGACCGCTCGCCTTGAATACAGCCTCGCCCAGTTCAGTGTCCGCGGAGATCAGGACCGTTGTCGAATCCCACTGGGCCGGCGTCATCTGGCTCGCCACGAAACGATTCCAAATCAACTGATAGAGCTTGTGCTGGTCCGCGGTCATGTGTCCGCGCATGGATTCCGGTGTCCGTGTGACGTCCGTTGGGCGTATCGCCTCGTGGGCTTCCTGCGCCTTTTTTTTGCTGGCATACCGAACCGGCTGTGCGGGAACGTACTCCCGGCCATATTTGTCGGTGACCAGCTTTCTCGCCGCTTCGACGGACTCAGCGGACAGATTCATGGAGTCGGTTCGCATGTAGGTGATGAGACCGACATTTCCCTCACCGGTCTTGATGTCAATGCCTTCATAGAGGGCCTGGGCCAATCGCATGGTCCTCGATGTCGAAAACCGCAGTTGATTC
>CAZTAR010000338.1:0-5456 GCA_964611695.1 uncultured Planctomycetaceae bacterium
CACGATTAGATAACAGTCCCTCCGATTACTCCGTACGCTAATACTGCGAGCCATTCTCTTTGTTGTGGTCTTATCTTCGTTGTACATGTGTTCCACCGTGCGCACTATGGCAACGATCCGCTAGAAACCATCCCCGTGATCAAGCTACTGATCGACCTATTTATCATCAGATACACCGCCGAGCAAGACCCCAGCCACGACAACGCCCGAGAGATCTTGCAGGACAACCAAGATGAACCAGTCGGGCCATTCCGCCAGGATCTGGCTTGGCGCACCATCCCCCCATCCCTCACTGCCACGAGGACTCTCTCACACCTTTTCCGTTTGCGGGATCAAAGGAACATCCACGCCTCTTCCTGTGCCCTGAGTCGAGGATGCCAGATGCGCATGTCAACGAGGAATCGGCATGGGCGAGGAACCCTGTTATCACAACTGAGGAACAGCAAACAATCAAAGGAGAACAACAATGAAAAGCAGAATCACATCAACTGGAACCCTCATGGCAATCCTATTGTGTATTGTGTGCGCTGGCTGCGCCAATTCAGCACAATCCAAGCCCCCTCAGCACGAATTGAGAATACTCCCTCACACGCTTGGTGATTGCTCGGTTAATGTGATTCCCTCTGCCGTTGATGATTCGGGAATGATCGTTGGTAAAGCACGTTACATAATCGCGGATGTGGCAGTCCTCTGGAAAGGCAAGGAACTGGACATTATCTCAAGTCTCGGCCCGGTCAATAGCGCTGCAGAAGGCATGAATACCCATGGCGTCGTTGTCGGCTGGTTCGCCAAGGATTTCGGTGGCTGTCAAGCCTACTTGGCCGAGAACGGTCGTGCCCGATCCCTGCACGATCGCATGTATCGCAGCACATCGGCAAACGGCATCAATACAGACGGCGTGATCGCAGGAACGATTGAACGCAAGAACAAGTCAACTGACGCCGCCATCTGGAAAGCCAACAAATGGCACATTCTGCCGTCTCTCGGCGGAGGCGCTGGTTCCGCATGGGACATCAATGACCAAGGTGTTGTCGTCGGCTGGTCAAAAGGAAAAGACGGAGGAAGCTACCCCGTCCAATGGACGGAGGGGCAAGCCCGGCGACTAGAACTTCTTCCTGATGGCAAATTCGGTGAAGCGCGCGCAATCGCCAACGATGGCAGCATCACGGGCCACTGCGAGTCCGCAGATGGTAACGTTCACGCCGTGCTATGGACCGATGGTAAGGTCACGGACCTGACAACACTGGGTGGCAAACGAAGCTATGCCCAAGACATCATCGATGGACGGCGTGTGGTCGGGTGGACTGAAAACGCCAGTGGAGAGGAAGTCGCGTTTCTCTGGCAAAACGGCACCATGCATGATTTGAACAAGCTGACTACCACACCGGACGGTGTCACGCTCCGCCGAGCCTTTGGCATCTCAAGCAATGGCACGATTGCTGGAACCTGTACCCAATCCTCTTCGGACCGGGCCTTCCTGTTGTCAACAAAAAAACGAAACCACTCTTAGAAATTACACCTCGCACATACTAAGAAGGAGATTGGTCATGACACCGCTCATCCAAACTGTATTACTACTATTCGCTGGTACTTCCACAGGAGTTTCGCCCGACATCGCAATCACATTCGGTCCGGTCACGCCGGCAACCAGTCAGCTTGTCGCGAAGGAGCTTCCCTGTCTCGATCCATCTTCCGTATCATACCAACGCGCAGACAATGCGAACTTTGAATGGAAGGGCAACCAACCCGTCCCAATGACTATCACACAAGTCGACGAGGCCCTCTGGGTCTTTTCGGAGATGGGGGAAAGCGACATGTTCTTGGGATTCAACGATCATGGGGACTTCTCCCTAACGGCAATCGTGAGGGAAGGACGGGTCATTCGCTTTGATCCTCCCCTGGTTGAGATTCCGAACCATTGCAATCCTGGTGAGGAGGTCAGATCGAAAGGTCGATTCGTGATTCACAAGCCGGGAAACCCAGACAATGTTATGTCCCGCGGAACATTTAAGTCCAGACTATGTTATGTGGGACACCAGGAAGTACAAGGTCCTTGCGAAACGGGGCTGGCGCATCTCATTGCAGTGAATCGCACGCTCACGGTCGACGGTGACCGCGAATGGAAGTTCCGAAGCGAGCGATGGTACATCAACGGTCTGGGTCTTGTGGCATCGAGGACCAACACAACGCTCCCCCGCCACAATTCGGACGTGGCCGAATCAGATAAGTGTATGTGGCTCGCATCCAAACCGGGCCCAGAGAGCAACAACCCTTCCTCCACGACACTGACCTCACACCTCCCTCGAAAACTCACACCGATCCCCGACGACTACTGGAAATCAACGGACGACACTAAACAACTTAACCTTGGCATTGCAACAACGCGGATTCCCCGCCAGGGCACAGTCCAGCCAGGGAAATCACAACTTTATGCCAACGTCCTCTTCGACCAGGACGACAAATCGAAGACGGTCATCATCATGCTCGATGCAACGCGCAATCGAGGTCATGAATCCCTCGAACGCGCTGTCGGTGGCATGATTGGTTCGCAGATGATGCAATACCGTCAACATGGATGGAACCTGCGGCGTCGCGGAGTCTATCGCTTGCAAGGTAAAGGTACGCGATACGGCCGGTTCGACTACAGCATCCGGGCAACAGACGGCGTGCGCATCAACAACGCCGTCGTGCTCGTACCAGGACCCGGCAGACAAGCTGTCAAAATCGAACTGGCTTCCCGCATACCGTTTTCACAATGGGGCGACATCGAGAAGACGATTCGCACAATCCTTCTCGAACTTCAGTGGACCAAGTAGGCCCTCGCCCACTATCTGTCAAGTGCCGATATCGGGGAATCACAGGAGGCATGGTGCCGCTTGTCGCACCATGCCTCTGACTGTCATAATCCAGCCTTCCGACGCTCCTTCCCGAATCAACAACGCGTCTAATGCGAGGCCGTCGTCTCAATCGGTTTAGCCGAGCTTTCACCTCGGTCTGACCAAACCTGTGGTGGCACTATCTTCCCTGCACGATTCATTGAGCCGTTGGCAACTACCCCGCATGCTGGTATCCTGAGGTGGGATTCAGCTCCATCGTCGCTCTCCACGCGACTTGGCACCGTGGAAGCTCGCGGTAGAGGAGTATCAAGCGTGACACCCGAGCGATATCAGCAGATCAAAGACGTGTACTTTCTAGCACGCGACCTAAGTGACGAAGACCGTGAAACTTATTTGAAGGAAGCATGCGCCGACGACGCCGATCTTCGCCGAGAAGTGGAAGCACTTCTCATCGACGACAAGCAAGTGACTCAGTTCCTAGAATCACCGGTTCTGGGCGCAGGCTTCAAGCTCGATGACGAAGACACACTTTTCTCCAACAAGACCTCTGGCCCGCCCCCCTCCACCTTCCAGACCATCAAAGGCTACGAGATCCTGGGCGAGATTAGTCGTGGTGCCCAGGGCGTGGTCTACAGGGCAGTGCAGAAGGCGACAAAACGGGTGGTCGCCTTGAAGGTGATGCTGGATGGACCAGATGTCTCGGCGTCACAGCGTCATCGCTTTGAACGCGAGATCGACCTCGTCGCGAGCCTTCAGCATCCGAACATCGTCACCATCTACGACAGCGGCGTGACCCATGACAAGCGACACTACTTCGCAATGGAATACATCCACGGCCAGTCGCTAGATGCCTATCTGTCGAACTCGAACTTTGGCATCGATGAGACGCTTCGCCTATTCCAGAAGATCTGCTCAGCAGTGAATTATGCTCACCAGCGCGGCGTGATTCACCGCGACCTCAAACCCGGTAACATTCGTGTCGATACGAATGGCGAACCGTACGTCCTGGATTTCGGCCTGGCCAAAACTGCCGGGCCAGACTTGCAGAGTGGAGCCCCTGTGACGGTTACGGGCAAATTCATGGGCACACTGGCGTATGCATCACCAGAACAGACTAAGGGCGTCCCCAGTCTGGTTGACATTCGCACCGACGTGTATTCTCTGGGTGTAATACTCTATGAAATGTTGACCGGTCGATACCCCTACATAGTGGTTGCCCACGACGCTGAAGTCTTGAAGAACATCGCCGAGGCCGAACCGAAACGGCCCTCCTCGATCCGACGTCAGATAGATATCGAGGTAGAGACGATCATCCTAAAAGCCTTGTCGAAGGAACGAGAACGGCGGTATCAGTCAGTGGAAACACTGGCCAGTGACATCGGTCACTACCTCAAGGGCGAACCGATCGATGCACGGCGCGACAGCAGTTGGTACGTGTTCCAGAAGTCAGTCAAACGACACCAGCGAGCGATTGCCATTGTCTCTCTCGTCGGCTTGATTGTTGTAGCGGCGGTCGCGATTGTTGTCTCCACTCTCCAGCGCTCACACGACATCTCGCGACGAGCGAAGAAGGCCGAGGCCCGGATCGAGAACAAAGCTGCGAAAGATGCCTTCGTGGCTGCCTATTCCGGCCTCGCAGCGGAACCAGTTCGGTTGCCACCCACTGATTGGACAAAGATCCAACGAGATGTCACCGTCCATCTGAATTTTCCCGAACAACCAACGGCATTCAATCCCCTGATAATGAACAATAGGGTAGAAATCTTCGTCTGTGAACTGCTCTTTGAAAGTCTATTCTGCCGTACCGCTGAGTTGACCCTAATTCCGAACGAGCATCTGGTTGCAGGAATCGACGACACTGCGGACCCACATACGAGGGTGGTCCGCCTGCGGCAAGATGTCAGGTGGCACGATGGGAAACCGCTCACAGGCGAAGACGTTGTTTTCAGTTGGCAGCAGATCATAAAGGAAGAAAAGCGTTCCTACAGGCGCGACTCCGCGTGTCGTCTGGCCGAAGTGAGTCTGGTAGATACACACACGGTCAAGTTCGTTCAACGAGAGCTTCAGCCTTCATGGCAGGTGAGCATGAACTTCGGGATCGTTCCGAAGCACCTCTTCGAGACGCATGCAGAGGAGGATCCAACTCTTCGAAGCTCCGAATACTATCAGGCCTTGCATCGCAAGCCTGTCGGATGCGGGCCGTTTCGGTTTGCCGACAGAACCGACGATCAGATCATTCTCGATCGCTGGGAAGACTACACCGGCGAGAAACCACACATTCAGCAGCTCGTCATCCACCAGATCACAAGTCCTCAGTTGAAACTCGAAGCCTTCCTCCGCGGGGATCTGGACATCTTCCAATTGATAGATAAACAATACCGCGAAGATACCTTTAGTGACGCCTTTGCAGATGTCGGTGTTCGTGCCAAACAACCTAGCACGGGGTTTAACTATATCCTGTGGAACTGCGATGCAGAAGCCAATCCGTTCTTTTGCGACCCCCGCGTTCGACTTGCGATGACGTATGCCGTCAATCTTGACCAGATCATTACCCAAGTTTCAAACAACCTCGGCCTGCCTTGTAGTGGCCCCTGGCACGTCATGTCACCCTTCTTCGAC
>CAZTAR010000339.1:0-5444 GCA_964611695.1 uncultured Planctomycetaceae bacterium
CAGGGCGTACACAAACTTGACGCCATCCATGGGCTGAGGATCATCCACGTTCGCTTCCACGCCGAATCGTCGGCTGACTTCGCTCGCGATTCGTTCGATCGCCGCCTGCTTCTCCTCCGGCGTCATCTCCTTGTAGTGTTTCTGGAAAAACTCTTCCGCGGACGGAAGGTCATCCTCTGACAAATGGCGAAGCGGAGAGAGCGCGGCCCCCAACCCGGCGACCCCCGCAATCACGGCAGCCCCCTTGCCGATGAAGCCTCGACGTGTCTCACCTGGACGCGACCCTGAATTCGGAGGTCCGCCTTGATCGTCGGGCCCAGTCGCATGTGAACTCATCAGGTCGCCTCCCCGGTTCCACCACCAACATGACTGCCGTTCACGTTGCCTTCCACGTTGGGAGATGACAAACCGGCGCGGTCGTGGATTCGCAGCGGATTGGCGATCCCTTCCTCGTCCACAGGCCCGCTCGGCTCTCCCATTCGCAGCGTGTTCGGTGGCGCGGCGGGATGCATTGGAGGAAATGGCGGTTGGTGCGGATCGTGGCACTCGACACATTTCCTTCGCGCCTGGATGCCGAGGCGGGTATCCCAATACCCGTCCGTTCGGCCGTGAACACCGTGCAGCCAGTCGCGATAGACAAGCCCGTGACACTTGGCGCAGAGCAATTCCGGCCGGTCGTAAGGAATCGACCGGCCGTAGTCATCCACGAAAGTGTTGCGATCTGTCAGATGATGACAATTCAGGCACCGCGTGTTCATGCCGTGCTTCAAGACGATGTGCGTGTGCTGTGTGAGCGTTCGTGTCGTCTCCGGCGGTGACGGAAACAGGTCATGGCAGTCGCCGCAGCGATAGGTGTAACCCGCTTGCTGAATCTCCGGAGAGAATCGTGGCTGGCGAACCGGGGTGTTGTCGGTCACCCAGGCCGGTGTCTCGGCCGCCGCCGGGACAGGACTCTCGAACGGCCAGGGATTTGTCCAGAGGAACCCGGCCACGAGAATCAGGACAATCGCGACAAACCACGCCCTCACAGAACGCCTCCCATCCGAGGATCTCGATGGCGCTATTCCAGGCATGCCCACTCGAAGACTCCTTCCCTCGACAACGCCGAATCGAAACGAGCATCAGAGTACCGGAGATGTGTTTCGAGGTGATTGATCTAGATCAAACGCCTCGATCCTCCATTCATGTGTTGGGCGTATCACAAGGGCTTCGTTTCCGGCTGTCAAGCACCAGGTCGTCGAATTTCCGCCATGCCACGGACTGAACACTTTGATGTGTTCATTCCAACCTGGGCACCTTTGCGCCGTCGGGCCCAACCTGATTGTCTGGTTGTCCAAAGGAAATAATCCATCAGGGCCTTCTTACCACACGATTCGGGCGTGCGATTCCAGCCCTTCAGTACGACGAGTTGTGCCAGGGTGCCATATCCTTGACGCCACTGGGTGGCCCTTCTTTTCTTTCTTCGCTGGTGCGGGAATCCTTTCTCGCACCCAGGCCCAAAAGAATCCAGCCCCCAAAGCATCATTGGAAGGGAATTGTGTAGCAGGTCATAAGTTCGCGATCTTCGAGAAACCAACCGGTGCTCAATTCGACGTCGCCTTGCGAGCACTCTTCCGCCTGCGCTTCTTTGTGAATGGAATCCGCAATCCGTAGGCCCCCATCTCCAGTTCGCTCTCAACGGGATATCCGCACTTGTGGAAGATTCGCAACATGCCGCCGTTGTCTTGGAGGACATCGGCTGTAAAGCCGGCGATGCCACGGGCCAAGGCGGCATCCACGAGCATGTTCATCAAAACGGAACCGATTCCCTTGTTCTGCCAGTCATCCCGAACAAGGAAGGCGGCATCCGCAAAATTGGTTCGTTGATCCTTGCTGTAGTGCGCAATGCCGATCATCTCCGCCTCTTCGCCGGCACCGGTCAGGACGACGATGGTCATGTCGGCGTCGTAATCGACGCGCAAGAATTCCTGGAGTTTCTCATGCGGCATCGCCTTGATCATGTGGAAGAAACGATAGTGAATCGACTCGTCTGACAGCTTATAGAACAGATCCCGGAGGAGGGGTTCATCCGTCAGCTTCAACGGGCGAATGAATGCCTTTGAGGTTTTTGCCGCTGTGCCCGAGCCACCCTTTTTCAGGTCGATCCAACGCTCCAGTTCGTCGGGATAGATTGGCGTCGAGACCGGCAATTCAATCTGGTCGGCATAGACGAGACGGCGTGCCTTCGCTTCGGACAAGAGCCACGGGCGGAACTTCGGATCGGCAATCTGAATCAGGGCGAGCGAACGCTCGCGGATGCTCTTCCCATGAAGAAACGCCACGCCGTACTCGCTCACGACGTAGTGAACATCCCCGCGGCTTGTCACGACGCCGGCCCCTGGTTTGAGAATGGGCACGATCCGCGAGATCGTGCCGTCGGCCGCCGTGGCAGGCAACGCGATAATCGGTTTGCCGCCCTTTGATCGTGAGGCTCCCCGCGTGAAGTCCACCTGTCCACCGATGCCGCTGTAAAACATGGTGCCCAACGAGTCCGCGCAAATCTGTCCGGTCAGGTCCACCTCGATCGCCGAATTGATCGAAATCATCTTCTCGTTCGCGGCGACGATGAACGGATCGTTGGTGTATTCGGTCGGATGAAACTCGACCAGAGGATTGTTGTGGATGAAGTCGTAAAGTTTCCGAGAACCCATCACGAAGCTGGCGATGATCTTGCCGCGATGGAGTGTCTTCTCGGAGTTGGTGATGATCCCCTTCTCCACGAGCGGGATGATCCCGTCACTGAACATCTCTGTGTGAATACCGAGGTTCTTGAAACCGGAAAGGTAATGCAGCACCGCGTCCGGAATCGTGCCAATACCGAGCTGAAGCGTGGCGCCGTCCTCGACGAGGTTCGCGATGTGCCTGGCAATCCGCTTGGCCAATTCGTCGGGCTCACCTTGCACCGCTTCCAGGACGGGGCGGTCGCTCGGGACCAACGCGTCGATGTCGCGAACGTGGATGAAGCAGTCACCCAACGCTCGGGGCATCTGCTCGTTGACTTCCGCGACGACCATCTTGGCCGATTCGGCGGCGGACTTGACGATGTCTACGGAGACGCCATAACTGCAATACCCGTGTTCGTCGGGCGGGCTGACACCGATCATGGCGACATCGATGACCGTGCGGCCCGAGCGAAACAGTTCCGGAATCTCGGAGAGAAAAATCGGCGTGTAATCCGCGCGGCCTTGCGCGACCGCCTCCCGGACATTAGGTCCGATGAAGAAGGCATTGTGCCGGAACCGATCACCAAACCGGGGCTCTGCGTAGGTAGCCACGCCAAGCGTGAGAATATGCACAATTTCCGTGTCCGCGAGGTCTTCCCGTGCGGAGAGCGCCTCCACGAGGGACTGTGGCTCCCCTGCCCCGGACCCGACGAACACACGCTGTCCGTGCTGGACGGCTTTCACAGCGGCGTCCGCTGATAGGATCTTGTCCGAGAATCGTTCCTGCCACGGGGGCGTTTCGATTGCACTCATCACAACTCCTGGTACTGATAATCCGCTTGGCTCCTCTCAAGGAGCAAGAAGGAAGTAGCAAGGCCCTATTGGGTAGCGTACCCGCCCTGCTCAATTGGACGACACCTAATTTTCACAATGTTGTATAGCAATCGCCATGCCGGAGCAATTGAGTGCCAATGTGATAGATCGACAGGGTTTGACAGTGCTTGAGCTGTTTTCGAGAGAACGTAGCATCCGATCCACGTGCCGCCTGCCAGCGTAGCGTCGGCCCCCCGTGGCCGACGTGGAACACCAACAGTTTCCTACGGCCGACAGGGGCGTCGGCCGCTACAGAAAAAGTGAAACTGGGCTAATCCGCTTTGGCGCCGGGAGGATCTGTCACCATTCGCCTGAAAACGTTCCCCCGATCCTCATAATTGCTGAACCAGTCGAAGCTGGCACAGCCCGGACTCAACAGGACGATATCACCCGGCTCAGCCAGATCACGGGCCTTCCCCACCGCTTCCCCGAAATCATCAGCCGTTTCCACTTTGGGTCGGTTCGCCTGGCCGCCCGCCCGGTCGATCGCACGGTCAATCGCGAGTTTGATTGGCCCTTGTGTTGCCCCCATACAGACCACCGCCTTGGCCCGATCGACCAGCAGTCGTCCCAGATCGTCAAACGAAATACCCTTGTCCGATCCGCCGACCATCATGATGACGCGATCGTCAAACGCTTGAAGCGAAGTCATTGCAGCTTCGGGGGTTGTGGCCTTGGAATCGTTGTAGTATCGAACGCCCGCTCGCTCGCAGACGAACTCCAACCGATGCGGCAAACCGCCAAACCTCGACAGTACGCCCGTGGCAAGATCGTCCGACACCCCGAGAATTCGCGCGACAGCCCACGCAGCCGCCGCATTCTCCACGTTGTGCAGGCCAGGCACGGCCAGTGACACCGAAACGCTCTCGGCATGACGACCCGCCTCGCCAGGCCGATCCCAGCGGATTCGGCCGGATGACGCATCCACGCCATAACGCCAGAGTCGGAGTCGGTCCTGCCAGTCCCCTGGCAACAACTCAATGCCGTGCTCAAAGGGCACAATCAACCAATCCTCCTCACTTTGAAACTTGAGGATGTTCGCCTTGGCCGCCGCGTACGCCTCCATCGTGCCGTGTCGATCCAGGTGGTTCTCTTTGATATTCGTCACGATCGCGATGTGTGGACTTTTGCCGATATCTGCCGCATCGTCCAACTGGAAGCTTGATAGTTCCAGGACAACAATGTCGTCCGGGCCAATCTCGGACAAGTCGTCCAGCAACGACTTACCGATGTTGCCACCCATCCAAACTCGGCCATGCGTCCACCCTGATGTCCGTGCCGCGGCATTGAGCACTTCGTCGATCATGGCCGTGGTCGTGCTCTTTCCGACTGAACCGGTGATGCCGACGATTGTGCCTCGGCACCGTTCCAGGAAGAGGTTCATCTCGCTGGAACAGGGAATCCCCCGCGTCATGGCCGCGGCAAAGAATGGCGACTTGGATCGATTGACGGCAGGATTGACAACCAACAGGTCGCACTGATCAAGGTCGCGATCATCGTGCCCCCCGAGGTGAAATTCGATGTCGAGCCCATCCAAGGCCTGCAAACTTGCATCAAGCACTTCCGCGTCCGCGATATCGGTCACGACGACCCGCGCGCCCTGATCGCATAGCCACCGCGCCACACCGACGCCACCGCCGAACCTGCCCAGACCCATGACGACGACACGCTTTCCGGTAAATTCGGATTCCATAGCCTGATCCTGTGCTTCAAATGCGTCTCATGTCTCTAAAGCATTGTAGCGTTGAGAGTGCCAGCTCGGCTGTAGCGTCGGCCCCCCGTGGCCGACGGGGATCACCAGTTTGTTCGCCCTTCACAAGGTCGAACGCTGACCGCTTGCTGACGCGCGCGGCTCTTCTATGAAAGCCC
>CAZTAR010000340.1:0-5426 GCA_964611695.1 uncultured Planctomycetaceae bacterium
AAACCTTTGTCGGGTGCTCGTATCATGGGCTCGCTGCACATGACGATCCAGACGGCCGTGCTGATCGAGACGCTGGTCGAACTCGGCGCGGACTTGCGGTGGGCAAGCTGCAATATCTTCAGCACGCAGGATCATGCCGCCGCGGCAATCGCTAAGGCCGGCGTTCCCGTGTTTGCGTGGAAGGGTGAAACGCTGGAGGAATATTGGTGGTGTACGAATCAGGCGTTGACCTGGCCGGACGGCAGCGGCCCGGAGATAATCGTGGATGACGGCGGCGACGCGACGCTGCTAATCCACAAAGGGCAGGAGTACAACAAGGCCGGCAAAGTGCCAAGCCCCGACAGCACCGATGTCGCCGAGATGCAAGTGATCCTGAAGCTCCTGGCGGCGGAGCAGCAGCGTGATTCAGAGCGGTGGATCAGAGTCGCCAAGGATATGATCGGCGTCAGCGAAGAAACAACGACGGGCGTTCACCGTTTGTACCAGATGCAGGAGAAGGGCACGCTACTGTTCCCGGCCATTAACGTGAACGACTCTGTCACGAAGAGTAAGTTCGACAACCTATATGGTTGCCGGCACTCCTGCGTCGATGGCATCATGCGAGCTACGGACGTGATGCTCGCCGGCAAGGTGGCGGTGGTGGTCGGCTACGGCGACGTGGGCAAGGGATGTGCCCAGAGCCTGCGAGGACAGGGCTGCCGTGTTCTTGTGACCGAGATTGACCCCATCTGTGCGTTGCAGGCTGTAATGGAAGGCTATCAGGTCGTTCGCCTCAATGACGTCGTGGATCAGGCCGATCTTTTCGTCACGGCGACGGGCAACCTCCACGTCATCACCGCCGAGCACATGAAGCAGATGAAACATAACGCGATCGTCGGCAACATCGGCCACTTCGATAACGAGATCGAAATGGCGGCACTTGAGAAGATGCCGGGCGTCAAGAAGGTGAACATCAAGCCGCAGGTGGACGAGTGGGTCTTCCCTGACGGACATTCCGTCATCGTGCTTGCGGAGGGGCGCTTGCTGAACCTCGGCTGCGCGACCGGCCACCCCAGCTTCGTGATGAGCAATAGCTTCACCAACCAGGTGCTGGCTCAAATCGATCTCTGGCAGAATCGCGGCAAGTATCAGAACGAGGTTTTTACGTTGCCGAAGCACCTCGATGAAAAGGTTGCGCGATTGCACTTGGCAAAGCTCGGCGTGAATCTTTCGAAATTAAGCCAGGAACAAGCTGACTATATCGGCATTCCGGTGGACGGCCCCTTTAAGACGGACCACTACCGTTACTAGATAAAACGCCGTTCCAGATGGACTGACCAAGTTCAAGAGTGCGCCGGCAGGTTGACCCCGTCAGTGCACTCTTGAAGTTTTTACGCATAAGCCACTGGCAGGCAAGCTGCCAGTGGCACCCACAGTTGACAAGTGTCTGGACTTGATCGCAGGTTTTGGGAGAATTTAGTTTTGGAAAGAACGTAGCCTCTGCCCCCTGTGTTGCACGTCATTAATCAACGGTTTTCCTCGGCCGCTACGAATATGGTGAGACCGCTTTAGTGAAGGATGGCTTCAACAAAGAGAGGCACGTCTTCGATCGTGACATCCCCGTCCTGGTTCATGTCCGGGCCGAATTGAATTCGTAGCGGTTCGTCGCCTTGCAAGCCGTTCAACATTCGGTCAACGAACTCGCTAATGTCGTCGCCATCGACATCACCATCACCATCCACGTCGCCGCTTCCACGGAGGACGTCCGGGTCGTAGGTGTTGTAGAGCGTTGGGCCGAAGAAGAGGAAGAGATCGTCGTCGTTGATGATTCCGTTGTGGTCGAGATCGGCGGCCGCGATAAGGTCGGGATGTTGGATCTCACCGCTGAAGACGCTGGTCAGGAACTTGATGTCGAGGCCGTTCACGTTTCCGTCGCCATTCATGTCGGCGGAACCTGGCACGGTCGGCCGGGGCTCGTCGAACCAGTGCGGCACGGTCAGAAACGGGTCACCCACAAGCGTCCACGTCCAGTCGTCATAGACGGCGGAAATGTGGAACGATTCGCCGAGCGTCCAACCTTCGCGGAGCGCGGCGAGCAGCGTTTCGGGGATTGGGCCGAGACAACAAGCAGGCTCTCCCGTGGAGCCGATCGCGGCTGCATAGCCGGCTGCCAGCGCGTTGGGTACAAACCGCCCCCCCTCGGCAGAAGTGTCTCGAACAGTTGTGGCCCCCCAACTGTCGTAGTCAAACGCGAGAATCCTCGACCCGGCAATTGGGTGATAGAGTCGATTGTCGTTCCACCCGTCGACGTCATGTGTTCCGAACCGAAAGGCGTCGTTGGGCGTCTGCTGCGTATCGGAATCAAACTCCCTCCAGGGAACATCCGGCAGCTCGTTCTCTTCAACAGCCCATTTTAACCAGTACCAAGTGGAACCCGGCAATACCGGGTCGGTGTAGTCGTACCAGACGTATTCACCAAAAAGGTAATGGTTCGGATCTTCGATTGCTTTGGCTCGAATCGTCAAGGCCTTGGCATCCTCCAAGGTCGGACCATCGATTCGAGCGATCATGTAACGGTGTGCTTCCATCCATCCTTTGGTGGGACGGCCAGCTGGCGGCAAGATGTCGCCGGCAAACTGCGGATTGTCATGGCGATTCTGGCCCTGTTGACCGCCCGCCACGGTCGGGCCGAGAGGAAGCTCATCGTCGTACATGTCCTCCATCGCATCCGTGAGCGAGTATCCGCCGGGCCCCCCGAAATAAGGATCGTCGTAGTGTCCCGGGAGATTGTACCCAAGTATGATCCCCATGATCTTGCCTTCCAACTGTGAGTCGTTGTCAAGCAAATCTCTGATGGTTGAAATGATCACGGATTGGGCGGTCGCAAGGTCAGGTAAGTGCTCGTCAAGCGGAAGGCTCAGGCCAATCATGTTTTCCGATGGGATTCCGCGTTGAAGTTGATACCAGTCGGCCCATTCGATCGAGTCAGGGCTCGCATCATTGTAGAGGACCAACCAACTGTCGGGCATGTCAGCGGTTCGCTGAGAAGGGAGAACCACACTGTCCGCCAAGATTGTCGACGCCAACCCAATGGCACCAAGGCCGAAAACGAGGACAAGACCTAACCGCCCAACAAGCATCGGATTATACTCGTCCCAACAAGCTGGCCAAGACCGGAAAGGGGGCAGGCTACCGGTCAGCATCCCCGCTCATTGGGGCTGATGATCCCGAGCGCAACCGCACCTCGACCGAGGAGACCCTAGGCTGTTCGCCTATTCTCTCCGCGCTTGCTCATGCGGATTTCGCTAGAGACCGACCGCAAGAACGATTGCTTACAGCCTGTTGCTTTCCACGGCGCAATCGAACGTATTGCGCCAAATCCACCACTCAAAAAAGACGGGATCACATTCCGAGGAACGTGGATCCCGTCAAAAATCCTGATGCTCGCATTACTTTTAATCGGCCGCCTCAACCGGCGTTTCAATGCGCCAAGACCACCGCGCGTCTCCCCCTTTTGGCCTTGATCTCCCCCATCAGCGGCGTCGCCGCAAGAGGGCCAGGCTTCCCAGACCGAGCAGACAAAGGGTGTTCGGCTCTGGAACAATATGGAATTCAAACCCAATCTGCTGGAAAGAATGATTGATGCTTGCGCTTCCGCTTACGGCAGCAAAAGCCGTCAGCAGACTGGACAATGAAACCTCAAGCTCATCGTCCGGCCTATCAAGGAGAGAGCCGAGTTCGGTGATCTCGGCAATTCCGTCCCAGTTGGCGGAGGCATTTCCGTTGATGGGAAACTCGACGGGGTTGTGAAGCATCGAGTCGTTCCACGTCCGAAGCAGACCGGCTCGCTCGGTGACTGTGAGAAGGGAGGAGTGGTCCACATAGGACGTTGCCCCGTTCACGTTGTAGTTGCCATAAGCGACAGCGGTAATATCCGTAAGGTAGTAGCCGTCTGCGATGTCAATTTTGAATGTCACCGTGTCGCCGTCAGTATCAGCAAGTCCTCCAGGGGTGCCAGTCGCGCTGAACGACGTACTGCCGAAGTACAGCGTATCATCCCAGGCTGTCGGCACTCCAAACTTCCCGCTTGTGTCAGCACCATCGAAGTAGTCGAAGTGCGTGCAACTTCCCGACCAGGGCTGGGCCTGCGCAGAAGTTACGGTGAAAATACTTATTGCGATAAGAACGCCGAGAAATGCAAGTCTGCGAAACATATTTGCTACCTCAACAATTGCTGCCAATTTCCTCTTCTGAACTTCTTGCCCGCTGAGAGGAGTACCCTCTTTCATTCCGTTACTGAAGACTATCTGCTTCGGCGAGGTCGCTGAAGCAGGAAGATGCATGCACCACCAAAGAGCAGCGCCGAAGCCGGTTCCGGCACAATGATCTCGGTGCCAAGTTTGCTAATATAGGATCCAGCATCGCCGTTGCTGACCGACACAATGTTCTCAAGCTGAAACTGGAACATCTGGAGGCCTCCCGTGTCGATCTCTATTTCGACAGACCAGGTACCCTCATCCACATCGAAGCTGACAGGTGCAAGTGTGTGGGTTGTTGTGGGGCCTGGGGGAATCATCCTGATAATCCTGAAATCGGCTTGGACGTTGAAGATTGAGTAGTCGACTCCACTCTCGCCGCTGTTGTACCATTCTCCCCATTCCCGAACGATGATCGTGTCGATCGGAAGTGCCGGGGGCGTGGCACCCATCACGTTTATTTGTGCACGGGTGACATCGGTGGCGGACGTCGGATAGATGCCGGAGTCCATCTCAGCCTGGAAATCCGTGATGCCATTGTAGAAGAACCCCGCTTCAGTTACGTCAGGCGAACCGAAGTGGACAAGGGGATTCGTGTTGTTCGCACCGCCTGACCAGCCAAACCGCGCGTTTGAGCCGCTTGGGTTGGACCACGGAGTTGTCTGAGCACTGACCGCCATGCTGAGCGACATGACAACCACTGCGCCGGTAAAAAGAATTCGCTTATTCATCATGGGGCCTCAATCCTCCCGCTAACCTTTCGCCCTTGAACAAGAGCGCCCTCCTGGGCTTCTTGCTTAAATCATCCTCTCCACACAAACATACTGCGCGAGCACATGCGCGCTCACCTTCCCTGAACTATCCACACGTTACCGGATTATGGCAACCAAAGTCAATGGTTGGGCGCTTCTGTTGTGGTTTTTTGCAAGTTTTTTTTTCGGACGTCCGGAGAATGGCCGATGCTGCCTCGACAACCGTTATCGTTTCTTTGTTGAGTTTCCCTCGACCCTCGATAGGTGCCAATCAGCGATAACAAGCACCCTCGCCAAACCAAGATTCGAGAGAATTGGCCGAAATGTGATGTAATCCACCTATTCATAGGAGGTTAAGGCCAGTAGGCACGCCAGACAACGACTTCTTTCGGGTTGCAGTTTGGCGCAAAACTATATCGGGGCGGATTAGCGAGTTGAC
>CAZTAR010000341.1:0-5391 GCA_964611695.1 uncultured Planctomycetaceae bacterium
ACTGTTAACCGCTTTTTTTTAATCTAATGAGATCAGATTAGTACTTAACTTTATTATTTAGATTCACCCGGTTAACTAATACTTTGATCTATGGATGGCCATGATTTTAAAGGTTCATCCGGTTAGTTGGTACCTAGCTCAATGTTTGGCGTGAGATATGTATTCTGAAATCCAAACAAAATTTAGGAGATCAATGTCAACAACCAGCTTAATGTTTCACGGTTTTGGAGTTTCAGGATTTCAGTTACAAAACACCGATTATTCCAATGGCGAAATAACATTCAATTTGAGCCAGGACAGGCATAATTTAAGATGCTCTGTTTGCCACGGTAGTAAAGTAAAACGTCGAGGAAAACGTTATCGTAAGATACGTTCAGTACCAATTGGAAACAAGCCTACTTTTATCGCTTTTAATCACCAACGTATTGAATGTGAAGAGTGCAAGAGCGTACGTTATGTGAAAGTAAACTTTGTTGAAAAGGAGAAACAACATACACGGAGTTTCAAAAACTATGCATTGACACTTTTACGTTTTTCAACAGTGAAACACGTCGCTGACCATCTTGGTGTCGGATGGGACTTAATCAAAGATATTGATAAAACTGATCTGAAGCGTTTTGAAAAAGTTGTTTTCAAAGACATTAAACAAATTGCTATTGATGAAATATATCTTGGTAAAAAAGAAAAATTTATTACAATTGTTTTGAACATTGAGACCGGTGCTATAGTGTATGTTGGCAACGGAAAAGGAGCTGATAGCCTGGATAAATTCTGGCCAAAGATAAAGCGTTCAAAAGCGACAATTGAAGCAGTAGCATCAGATATGTCTGGTGCCTACGCAAAAGCAATTACAGAAAATATTCCCGATGCAGTACACGTTACTGATCATTTTCATGTAATCAAACTTTTCAATGAAAAACTAACAAAACTTCGCCGCGATTTGTATAACGAAGTGGAAGATGTCATAAAAAAAAAGCATTAAAGGGGAGCCGGTGGATTCTTCTAAAAAATCCAGAAAACCTCACGAGTAAGAACAATGAATTACAGCGTTTAAATGATGCGCTTAAATTGAACGAACCTTTAGCGACAGCTTACTATCTTAAAGATGAGTTACGACAATTTTGGTCGTATAATTCCAAAACGATGGCAGAATCAAATATCATGAGTTGGATCATAAAAGCGGAAGGTTCTGGGGTCAGAATGTTGGTTCAATTTGCCTCAACAATCAGGAAACAGTTTAAACGAATTCTTGCATTCTATGATTGTCCAATATCGACAGGGATATTAGAGGGTACCAACAATAAAATAAAAACACTCACAAAACAGGCATATGGCTTTCGCGATAACTACTATTTTAACCCAACTTCGTCAGCACTAACACAAATAACCTATAATATTAGTATGATATGTTTTTCACATTGTTTCTTCGGGCACTACTTTTTCTTTTTTGTAAAAATTGCTTTGATGACTTTACCCGGTAATTTCCAAATTTCTAAAGCGTTGTAGATTTTTTTCTGACCGGGATTTGATCTACTATTTTTTCGAATATGAATGGCATTGTTTGTCTCTCCTTTCATTGTCGTTGTAACACGCATATGTCCGGATAGAATTTTTCTTATCGTTTCCCAGCTATGGCTGATATTGCTTTTTTGTAATTGGTATCTTATTGAATGTGAGATATGATAAGCCAGTAGTGTTATAAACAGGTGGGCATCCACCCTTCGACCTTTTTGATGGTGAATGGGGCGAATACCAAGCTCAGACTTCATACTTCTAAATGAGCTCTCCACTTGTGTAAGGCTGACATATATTTTCCAAAACGCTTCTACTGTTATCTCATCTTCATTGGTTCGAAGCCGGTAGATACCATTTAACTTCTTTTTTTCTTTTTCGAGTTGCAGCTCCCACGTCACTTCCACAGCATTCTTTTTGTCTGCATCGGGGATCACTTTGATGTTATAAAGTCCTGATACACGGCGATGTCTTTCTTTAACCCTTCCAATTCGTGTATAAACTTTCGTTAATACCTTTGTACCACGCTTTTTATGTAAGCTCGCTCGAACCTGCTCCATATCTTCTTCGAATCGCTGGCGTGACTTTAATTTTATACTTTCTTCCTTTTTTGCTTTGGCTTCCGAGTCGACATAAAGATCCCATTCTGATGTTTCTTCATTTCGAACCAGTTTAGCTTTAACACCCTCTTTGTCTTTAGCAACCGGAACAAACTCTCCTTGTTCAGGCATTTCGATCTTGTTACGAGCAACGACAACATATTTAAAACCATGTGACTCAAGCCAGTCCAGATTGTCTTGGGTAGCAATACCCGCATCCATTACCACTGTTCTTTTTCGAGTTTCAGCATTCGTACCAATCAGAAGGGTTAGCATCTCCTCTAATGTGCTTGGTTCGCTGACGTTTCCAGGTAATACTTCGCTTTTCCTTGGAAAACCTTGTCCATCAAGGACAAGTCCCATTGTCACCAGGGGGGCATCGGTTCTTTTCTCTTTGGATCGGCCAAACTTTGCTTTGTCATTGTACTTCCCTGAGCCTTCGAAATAAGTGTTTGTCAAGTCGTAGAGAATAATCGATTCTTCCAGTGAGAACATTTGGCGTTCTTCTTGATAGAGCCAATCCTCAAGATTTTCCTTTTTTAAGTAGAGTTGGTCTGCTGATTCATAGAAGCGACTGAGCGAAGTATCGTTAAAATCAAAATCGATCAGCTCCCCTAATGCGCTTGTCTCTTGCAACCATTGAAAACTAGCCCGGTCACTACCCGGTGAAAGAAGTCTTGCGACAATGCTGCCGATGGCCAAAGCTTGTTGTTTACGGTTAAATCCCAGCTCAGTTAACTTTTTGGGAATCCCCAGTCGATTCATCATTTCCAAGCTAACGGCTTCCCCACCGAAAGAACGAATATCGCTGCTTTCCAAAGTATTAAGATCGACAGAGACAATGTCCGTGTCTGTGTTAGTACACACCGTCGAACCTTTGCGTGCTTCCGACTCTTTTGCGATGATTTTTTTTAGGATACTATCAGCTATTGAATCTAAATCACTCTCATCACGAAGAATAAAAGGGTCGTTATCGACAAGAAAAAGTTTTTCTTCAATGATGCCGCAAAGTTCTTTATGTCGCTCAACTGGAAGGCTAAAATCAGAGCCAAGATTTAAAAGAGTCCGCTGTCGAGGCTTATTGTCAATTCTGATGCTTTCAACAAGTCGGAACGATTCATAAATTTTTCCGGACTTTCTTTCTTTGGACTTTCGTATATACATTGGATTCTCCTTTTTCAGTAAACTTCAGTATACAGAAAAAAAAGAGCCTGACAAGGTATAATATTCACTTTCTGGCACTACATTTTACTGAAAAAGTTCAATACATTGAAATCATTATACCCTATTCTTGAGATTCTCTAAAAATTGCTAAGAAACCGAAATAATGCGACGAAGTTGGGTTAATAGTATTAATCCCACATTTACTTTACGTCTATTTACTCCCAAAGTTTAGATCCGATTTTTTTATTTACAGTGATTGGTTTGTATTGTAAAGTGAACATATGTCCTTTTTTGTTATTAACAGAAACACTATTCACGCAATCAGATGGCCATACCAGTCGGCGTTTATCATCCCCGAAACCCAGAGGATTCTATAGTTTGGAAGATATTTAGCAAACATTTCGAGAGTTTTGAGGAAGACTATGACGCGAAGTTCGAGAAAAAATACGGATACTACCGACCCGTAATCGGGGAGGTCGTCCGAAACTATCTAAAATGTGGAGACTTAAAAGAAGGATTCGCCAGGATTAAGTGTCCCACTTGTCAACATGAGCTATTTTTAGCGTTCTCTTGCAAAACCAGATATTTATGCCCGTCATGCCAACAAAAAAGAGTAGTATTGTTTGGGGAACATTTGGAAAACAATGTATTGTATCCAGTACCATATCGTCAGTACGTGTTTAGTATTCCTATCATGTTAAGGATTTATTTCAAGTATGATCGATCTTTGCTATCGAAGCTTTGCCATATCGCGTATAAAAGCCTTCTTCTTTTTTTTAGACAACATATTGGCCTGAAAGAAGGAGTTCCCGGAGCCGCGTTAATGATCCATACTTTTGGGAATTATCCCGACAAATTTCATCCCCATATTCATTTGATAGCTACTGATGGCCTGTTTCAAGACAATGGTACTTTTTATGTTATGAGGGATGTTGATATCAAGCCTTTGGAAGAAATTTTCAAGGCTAATATTTTCAAGATGTTAAAAAAGGAAGAAAAAGTTGACGATGATCTTATCCGAAAAATTTCGCGATGGAAGCATTCGGGATTTTCCGTTCATAATGGGGTTCGTATTGAAAAAGACAATAAGAAAGGCAGGGAAGCATTGTCCCAATATATCGCCCGAAACGCCTTTAGTCAGGAGCGCGTTACCTTTCTAGACTCCGCTAAAATCATTTATCGCTCAAAACTTCAAAAAGAGAAAGACAAAGGTAAAAATAACTTCAAAGTATATACCGCGGAGGAGTTTATCGCGGCCTTAACTCAACATATTCCGAACAAGCGCTTTCAGACCGTCAGATATTATGGCCACTACTCAAACAAGGCGAGGGGATTACGCGCGAAAAAGGTGGACGAGGATAGACAAGAGAACGCGCTTTCCGAGTCGAGCGATTCCAAAATATTGAACGTGGTGGATTATAAACCCAAAAAAGTTCCTTCCTTAAAATGGAGAGATCTTATTAAAAAAATATATGAGGCCGATCCTCTCACGTGTCCACGTTGTCAATCTGAAATGAGAATCATTTCGTTCATAGACGAGTTTCTGATTGTCAAAAAGATACTGGAACATCTTGGATTGTGGAAAGACAAGCAGTCAAGAGCCCCTCCTGATAAAGAGCGACCTTTTGTTGATATAAGTTACGAACAAATTGATGATGGGTGGTATCAGTCCGTGAATGTTTCTTTTTAAACGTGATTTTAGGCGCTCCTAATTATAAGCGGCTTATTTCGCTCAAAATCCTTTACGTCCAACTTATCTCTAACAAACTGATTTTTAGAGTAAATAGTTATACTCGCGTAAGATAATCGAGCTTCTGAATTCAAATTCGTAAAAACTCGTTCCCACATTCTTTTAAAACACTTTCTCTCAACGTTTTTGTCTTCAAAAACTGTCTTATTAATCCACAAAAACATCACGACTATCTCAGATTAATAACCGCGTTTCATAAATTATCGTACATTTTACGAAAAATACTTTGACTTTGAAAAAGCGAATTCCTATCATCGCCAATAAAATTTTCTATCCAAGCCATAATAGCATTATGCCATATAGCCAGCATTATGGCATTAACATTTTTCTACTTGTCTATCCCCTTCTTTGAAATATCGCTGATCC
>CAZTAR010000342.1:0-5367 GCA_964611695.1 uncultured Planctomycetaceae bacterium
GATCGTCACCTGCGGGGATAACGGACGCATCCAGCCAGATCGCGGAATACTCTTCGAGCTCATCCGACCACCACCCGGTGTCGCCATCACGAATAACCACACGCAATGAACTTTCAGGCGCCGGCGCGTCTCCCCGAAACTCCGGCAAGGGCAGGGGAAAGTCCTTGATCTTGGCATAGCGCTTCGGTTCGATGGCGACTGCGTTGAGCTCCAAGGAACCGGCGAGTAACCCGATTGCGGCCACAACCGTCGCCCCGGCGCCCTCGCCCGCGACACAGACCCGCGCGGAATCAACGGGATAGTTGCGCAGAATGTACCCCCAGATGCGATCGACGGAATCAATCATCGATCCGACATCTGAGGCGAACGTATCGGGCCAGAACCAGCGACCCCCGGTACCTAGATCCTCCTGAATTGCACGGTACGGAGCGTCAAGCACTGCGATCGCGATCTCTTCGCCCAGGCGATCCTTCCACAATGCCAACCCGTCAGACGCCGTGAAACCATCCTCGCTCAGCCAGATCAGTAACGGAACCGGCTTGTCATCCGATGCGCCTTTCGGCAGGTGAAATCGATACGCCTGTACACGCCCAACGGTCACGGACCAAGTCCCGCTATTGACGTCGGTCGCTCGTGATTCAACGAAAATCAGGTAATCCGCAACAGGGGCCCCGGAATGCTCGGCGACGCTCGGGTTAATCGTCGGCACAATACTGACCGTCACCACCTTCGTCTTGGGTCTCCGCTGCAAAAGCTGGTGAACCGTCCCATCCCAGTAGGCTGTATGAAAACCTCCGTTGACATGAAGAACGGAGTCACCAGGGTGCTCTTCAAGGGCTTTGGCGCACGCCTCGCCCATCGCGTTGTCCCAAAGGGATTGCGTCGAATAGAGTCGTGAGTCGTCGCCGCCGCCCCCCCCGAACATCGCCCTGTGACTCCGAACGGCATTGTCGGTGCGCCGCCAATACGCTGGCGTATTCGGAAAATACTCGACCGGGGCATGACCTGCCGTGGATCCCTTGAGCGACTTGAGAATCTCGGGACCCTCCCGCGCCATCTTCCTGAGAAGCGGCCTCGGGAAGTTCGCGGCGACAACCGGCCGTTTCGACGCTTTGGCCCGTTCGATCAATCGTCGGTACGCTGTCTGATAGTTGCTCCAAGGCCGAGCCCGCTCTAAGAAAGTGCTTTCATCGATCTCGCCCGAAAGATAGGCATCCAAGTCCTCCTGTACGTCACGCTCGAACATCTCCATCGAGAGAACCACGCGGCCGTGTTTTCGTGCGAGCAGGCCTTCGTAGACGGCAAGCTCAACGCGATGTGTTGTCTCATCGGTATGCATCTCGCCGAGAAACACCGTCTCCGCCTTGGCGATCGAATCCAGGAATACATCGAAGCTGATAACCTCACCAGTCCGTCCGTCGCGGACAGAGATGGCGCGACGCAGCGGCGGAGCGGACCATCCAGCACAATCCTCCGTGCCGCTTCCGGAGTGTGACACCATCGTGCATGAGGCGGGAAAAAGAAGTAATCCCAGTGCAATACAACGTCGGTTCATTCTAGCATCCTCTTCGAACGTCTAGCCGTTCCGTAAACGTCTTGCCGTTCCGTATGAGCAAGACCGACCCAACAAGCACCAGACGATTTCGCTTCCCCTTCAACAAATGGTAACGTTGATTAAGGTCGCGGCAAAGCCAGACCCAGTCCTGGCCGAAGGGGCCATCGCCGGCATCTTGAGGGATGTCGATCGAACCAATCCCCCTCAATAACGAATCTCCTTGTGGATAGGCGGCTCCTTATTCGCATCGTCACGACGCAGCCGCAACCTCTTCGCCATTACCTCCGCGGTCTTTGGGTCGTAGTTCGCAACTCATCGATTGTGACAAGGCCCAACATCACTTTCGCAAGGGGTGCCGCGTTCACTTGCCAGCCGCTGTTGGATGCGTGCTTGGCCTGGCCGGGCCTTCTGGAATTGGCCTCAAAAGCCCTGTTATGGGGGCAAAAACGCTCCCCAAAGCCTGTTGCGGAGGGCATAGGAACTTACACGGAATGAGATTACATGCTGCGCCTCTGGGCCAAGCCCCCATGCCTGACGGGGATCACCGGCTTGCTGACCACCATTGAGGAAGAACAACGAGTGGGTCCATTCGGACCCTAAAAATACCGCCTGCGAGGTATGCCAACTCAAGACTTGACCGCTAAAGACGTGAGAACCTGATTCGGGACACAGAGATTGGAAGTTCAAACATCGTCGCCCAGGTCCCCTCTTTCGCGAGACCAGTCGAGCAGGACATCCGAGCCATCCCACGAGACCTGTCGAGCATCGTACCGGAGGGGCCGGTCCAAGATTCTCCTAAGATTCCCGCTTTTCTCCGCATCATCCGATACTTCTCGGCCTTGCATCCATCTGGTTCTTCCTGCATTCTACCGCTCTGTGGAGTTCAGTGAACGATGCGCCGGATATCGTTGAGGCTTCTCCACGACCTCGCCCGGCACGGAACAGTCTGACGGAAAGGACGCCAATCATGGCCAAGAAGAAAACCACGAAGAAGAAAACTGCCTCTGGGAATAAGCCACGAACGAAAGGTGAGATCCTTCGCGAACTCGCCGAGCAAACCGAACTGACTCGCGCTCAGGTCGTTTCGGTCTTCGATGAAATGTCGAAGCTGATCAAAGCGGATCTCGGAAAGAAGGGCCCGGGCGTCTTCACCGTTCCCAGTCTCCTCAAGATCAAGGTGATCCGCAAGCCGGCAACGAAGGCCCGAAAGGGTATCAACCCGTTCAGTGGCGAGGAGATGATGTTCAAGGCCAAGCCGGCGCGCAACGTAGTCAAGTGCCTGGCGCTCAAAGGCCTGAAAGACCTTGTTCCCAAGAAATGAGTTCGACTTGAGCCACGGTTCAGCGCGGAATCGAAAGTGAGAACCTCTTTCGATTCCTCGGCGTTTGCCGTCGCGAATGAACGGCTGAAGGGTGCCGCGGGGTTTTGTCTGCCCGTGTCCACTGGCGGTTTCGCCGCCAGTAGCACCCTCAGACGTTTGGCCTGTCCCCCTCCTGTTTGAAGCCACCTTAACGTTGGCGGTTTTTCAGAATGCCGTTGCATCTTTCGCAGGTGGCGATTAGAGCCGCGCGCGTCAGTAAGCGGTCATCTATCGAATTGTGGGTGCGAGCAAGCCGGAAAGGATGGGAGCAAACTAGGTTGGGTGCGAGCCAACTGGTTGTCCCCGTCGGCCACGGGGGGGCGACGCTACCACGAAGACAGCAATCTCATTCCTTGTAAGTTCCGATGCCCCCCACCGTCTCTCAGCCACATCAGCCATTCCCTATTCGACCGACAGGCAAACAAGCCCATTCGACTCAGGGGTGGATTCATGGAGGTATTGACCAATCAACGCGATCAGTTGTTTTCGATCGATCGGCTTCGTGGCGTAGTCGTCGCAACCGACATCGAGGCACTTTTGCCGATCACTGGCCATCGCGTGAGCCGTCAACGCAATGATCGGGCCTGTGTATCCCGCCTGCCGAAGCTGGCCTGTCGCTTCGTAGCCGTCCATCACCGGCATCTGCATGTCCATCAGAATCACGTCAAATGGCTCGCCTGCTTCGCGCGCCGACAGTGCCCCATCCAACGCGAGCTTTCCGTTCTCCATCACCGTCACGTCCGCCCCGGCCTTCTTCAACACGAATGAAATGAGCCGCTGATTGTCCGGTCCGTCCTCGGCCAGCAGGATGCGGCAGGCGAGCTTGCCGACTTCCGACTTCGGCGTAGCCACCTTCTCCGGATCCACAATCGTGGCCGCCGCCGGATCCTCCAACATCCTCACCCCCGCGATCAGACCGGCCTTGACGGTGAGTCGGAAGGTGCTGCCAACGCCTGGCTCACTCTCGATCGTGATGTCGCCGCCAAGGAGCTCGGCCAACCGTTTGCTGATGTTGAGCCCCAGTCCGGAGCCGCCGAACTTGCGCGTGGTGGAGGAATCGGCCTGCGTGAATGCCTGAAACAGCTTGTCCGTCTGCGCGGGTGTCATGCCGATGCCACTATCGACGATGTCAAACTGCATCATCGGTTCGGCCGGTCCCGCCTGACCCATCGGATCGGTGTCCAAGAATCGTGTGATCAACCGAACGCCGCCTGTCTCGGTGAACTTGATGGCGTTGCCGATGAGGTTCACCAGGATTTGCTTGAGTCGCGTGGGATCGCTTTGTATCGTCTCCGGCACGGCCCCGATGAATTCGATATGGAACGGCAACCCCTTCGCATCAGCGCGGACTTGCATCAACTCATGAACCTCGACAGTCAATCGAAGGGGCGAGCAGTCAATGTGTTCGACCTTCAGCTTGCCCGCTTCAATCTTGGAAATGTCCAGAATGTCGTTGATGAGTTCAAGGAGATGCTCGCCGTTGCGGCGGATAGTGTGGATCGCGGAGAGCTTCTCAGATGCGGACTGGTTGGTATCCAGCATGGTCTCCGTAAACCCCAAGATGGCCGTCATCGGTGTGCGAATCTCGTGGCTCATGTTCGCCAAAAATTCGCTCTTGGACTGACTGGCCGCCTTGAGTTCCTCCTCCGCCTGCTTGTGCTCGGTGACATCATGTCCGAAGCCGATGACTTCGAGCAGATTGTCATCTGCGTCTAAGCGATTGAGGGAATTCCAGGAGACTGTGCGTTTTGAACCGTCGTTTCGAGTCAGTGTCATTTCATAGTTGCGACATTGTCCTTCTTCGAGAACCCTGAAAAGCTCCTCCACCTGTTTATACTCATCAGCGGGATACATGGTCTTCCACCAGTTCTTCCCAACGATTTCTTTTTTTGTGAAGCCCGTGACTTGCTCGCCGGCGGGATTAATGAACGTGCATATGCCATCCGGCGCGATGCCGCAGATCACGGCGGGGGTATCCCGAATGATGTTGGCCGAAAAGTCTCGCTCAGCCAGCAGCCGCTCCTCCGCCTTCTTTCGATCAGTAATTTCGCGAATTGTGCATTGAATGAGTGTTTTGTCTCCAATCTGCATTTTTGTTGAAAGAACGTCTGCCGGAAACTGCTCCCCATTCCGACGTCTGTGCGTCCATTCGAAATAGTGGGACCCCTCACTCATCGCAATGCCCGACATCTCCCGGGCGAGTTCCACGGAGGATAATCCATTGGGCTGGTTTTCCGGAGAGAGTTCGGCGGAATTCAGCTTGAGGAATTCCTCTTTGGATGGTACATCAAACATTTCCAATGCAGCGTTATTACAGTCAATAAATCCGGCTCCCGGTTCCAGAACAACGAGGGCGTCTCTCGAAGTTTCGAAGAGCGCCCTGTGTCTCACCTCACTCTCGCGAAATGCCAGTTCGGCTTTCTTGTACTCTGTAATGTCCTTCCACATGCAG
>CAZTAR010000343.1:0-5349 GCA_964611695.1 uncultured Planctomycetaceae bacterium
CTCAAAACCGACCACTTGAGCCCCTGAGCCTGTTTACCCCTTTCTCATTGCAGACGCAACCCGCCTGCCCTTGAGTCGATAGCTCCTTCCCTTGATGGTGATGATCTCGGCGTGCTGCAGGAAGCGGTCCAAGATGGCTGTGGCAGACGGCACGTCCTGGAGAGATATGGTCAAAAGCTGGAGATATGGTCAAAAGCTGTGGATGGTGATCTGAGACTATAGCGCTCACCAGAACTGACCCACCCGCGCTCAGCTAAACTGACCCACCAGAAGTGGTGTTTTCCTTCCGGGTAGTCAGAGATCTCGGGGTGTGAAGGGGTGAGAGGGAAGTAAATCTGGCGTAGGCTCGTGGACTGGTGCTTGCTTCCAGTCGCGATGTGAGGGACGCTCTCGTCCTACCTTCACCTACTAAAATTCCGGCAGGACGAGAGCTTGCATAGCCTGAGCATTCTAAGCGAAACCCTGGGTTTTCGCTCGTAACCCTCCAGGAACGTTTCACGTTCCGCCCCGGCTGGTACCGACAGGACGAGGTCTCTGACCTGGTCCTCTCGTATTACTTCGTGCTGCGGGAGGCGTTGCGGAGCCGGCCGGGTCTGCGGCCGTGCCTGACCCGGTGCCGTCATTGCCGGGTATTCTTCTTGTCCGATCCCCGGAACCGTGGCCGCAACGACCTCGGATGCCCCTTCGGCTGCCGGGACGCGCACCGCAGGAAGGGCTCGACCACGCGGAGCGTGAAGTACAACCGAACGGAAGCCGGGAAGATGAAGAAGGCGCGGCTCAACGCCAGGCGCCCGCGGGCAGGGGAGCTCGAGCCGGAGGAAGCAAGCGAGGAGATCGAGTTCGATTCAGCGATCGTCACGCACATCGTGATGGTCACCAGCCTGATCGAGGGCTTTGCCGTCAGCCGCACGCAAGTCATCGCGATGCTTCGCCAGATGGTGAGACAACACAGCATATTTCGGGAGAGTCGACACGACTACCTTGTGCGCTGGCTCACGGAACACCCTCCATGAGGACACAAATGGCGCGCGACGTAGAGCTCTCGAGCTTTGACCTGCGGTACCAGGATCACCGGATGAAGAACTCCAAGCTGGAGGCGAAGCTGCTCGTCTCCATCCAGGAGCGCGGCGTCGAAAGGCCGCTGGAAGGCGTGGATATCGACGCGAGCAGGATCCTGCTCAACGGCTTCAAGCGGTACCGGTGTGCGCGCAGACTCGGCCTCGGCATCGTGCCGTATGCATCGCTGGGGAGCGACGAAGCCATGGGCATCATCGCGGTGCTGCGCGCCTCCGGCGAAAAGAAGCTGAGCATCATCGAGCAGGCACAGTTCGTCGAGGATCTGAGTCAGCAGCACCGCTTGACCGTCCCTGAGATCGCCGAGTGCCTGTCACGGAGCAAATCGTGGGTGGTCATGCGTCTGGGGCTGGTCCGCGAGATGGAGGGGGTGGTCCGGGAGAAAGTTCTTTGCGGAGCGTTTCCGGTCTACTCCTACATGTACACGTTGCGCCCGCTGCTGCGCAGCAACAGCAAAGAGAAAGTGGCGGCGTTCGTCGCGGCGACAGCCGGGAAGAAGCTCAGCATCCGGGAGATCCAACAGCTGGCAGACGGCTACTTCAGTGGGCCGAAGTGGTTTCAAGAGGAGATCGACAGCGGCCATCTCGCACTCGCCCTCGAGCGGATCGAGCAGGTGCCGGCGGCGGCCGAGGGTTTGAGCAAATTCGAGCAGGTGCTGCTTCTTGACCTCGAGACCCTCTCGAAGTCGCTGCGGCGGGTGCTGCGGAAAAGCCAGCATCCGCAGCTCAAAAGCCGGTCCTTTCGTGCTCAAGCCAGTCTCCTGCTCGCGGGCATCCTCAGTCGCATGGGCGCCTTTCACAAGGCGTTGAGAGAACTTCATGATCGCACCCGACAAGCGTAGGGCGATCTTCCTGCTGCACCAGGAGGGCATGGGTGTGCGGCAGATCGCCCGCAGACTGCGTGTCTCGCGCAACGCCGTCCGCGCGATCATCGACGAAAAAGGCGCGCTGCCGGCCACCTTTCGCAAGGACAAGATCCAGATCGACCAGGAGTTGCTGGAGCGTCTTCTTGGCGAATGCGAAGGGTACGTCCAACGGGTCCACGAGAAGCTTGTCGAGGAGGAGAAGATCGACGTCAAGTACTCCACGCTGACACGGATGATCCGGGACCTCGGGATCGGCCGCAACAAGAAGGCCAGGTGCGACCGCGTGCCGGATGAGCCGGGAGCGGAGATGCAGCACGACACCAGTCCGTACACCATTATGGTCGGGGATCGGCGGGTAGGGGTCGTCGCCAGCCTCATCTACCTGCGGTACTCGAAGCGGCGCTACCTGAAGTTCTACCGTCGCTTCAACCGCTTCAGCATGAAGTGCTTCTTCCACGAAGCGCTGACCTATTGGGAGTACGCGGCCGCGGTCTGCATCATCGACAACACCAATCTGGCACGTCTGAGGGGCACCGGAAAGAACGCCGTGATCGTCCCGGAGATGGCGGCGTTTTCAGAGCAATACGGCTTCGACTTCCGCTGTCATGAGGTCGGGCATGCGAATCGCAAGGCTGGAGATGAGCGCGGCTTCTGGACGGTCGAAACGAACTTCTTCCCAGGCCGTAACTTCTCGAGTTTCGAGGATCTGAACGAGCAGGCAAAACACTGGTCGACGGTGCGGCTATACCACCGGCCCATCGCCAAGACCGGACTGATCCCGGCGAAAGCGTTCGAGTTCGAGCGGGCGTTTTTGACCAAGCTGCCGGCACATCTTCCCGCACCCTACCTCGTCCATGAGCGGGTCACCGACCAGTACGGTTTCGCCGCCTTTGACGGCAACTTCTTCTGGGTGCCCGGCACCGACCGCGCGGATGTCAGCGTGCTCGAGTACAGCGATCGGTTGAAGATCTTTCGGCGGCGGGAACTGCTGATCGAGTACGAGTTGCCGAAAGATGGGGTGAAAAACGAGCGCATCAGCCCCAAGGGCCAGCCCAAGCCACGATACCTTCCCAACAACCGGAAGAAGCCCACGGCCGAGGAAGAGAAACGACTGCGAGCCATCGACGAGGCGGTGACAGCGTGGCTGGATTTTTCCCTCGAGCCCAAAGGCATCGCGCGGCACCGGGTCATCCGCGAGCTGTATCGGCTCTCGAGGCGCATGCGGGCACCGCTCTTCATTCGCGCGGTTGCGCGCGCCACCAAGTACCGGATCCGCTCGGTCGAGACTATTTCGCGTATTGCGCAAATGATTCTGAGCGAGGGCGACGGGCCGCTGCCGGCGGCGGATGTCGATGAAAGCTTCATCCAGCGCCCGGCCTACCTCGACGGACATCTGACCGACGCGCCGAGTTTTGCCAACTTTGACGCGATGCTGGACGAGCAGGAGGAAGATGCAGATGAAGGCGAAGACGAACACGAAGAGTCCGACCATGGATGATGAACTGGTCAAGACGCTGAAATATCTCCGCATGTCGAACCTGCTCCTGCGCTGGGACGAATACCTGGCGGTTGCTCGCAAGGGACGCTTCTCGGCGCATCGCCTGCTGCGTCACGTCCTGGAAGAGGAAGCCCACACCCGGCGCGCCAACGCCCTCGAGCACAGGCTCAAGCGGGCTCGGATCCCGGAGATGCTGGTGATGGAGACCTTTCCGTTCCAGCGGCAACCGAAGCTCGACAAGAAGAAGATGGTCTCGATCTTTGACGCCTTCGACTTCTTCGAGAAGAGCCAGAACATCATCTGGGTCGGACCGACCGGATGCGGCAAAACGGGACTCGCTACGGGCTTTCTTGTGGAAGCCATCCACCGTGGGGGCACGGGACGGCACGTGCTCTTCCCGGAGCTCGTTGCTGAGCTGTACGCATCCGTGGCGGACCACTCGGAACAGAAGGTGATCAAGCGCTACTTGTCGTACGACTGTTTGCTGATCGATGAAATCGGTCATGTCGAAGTCGAGCCGGTTCAGGCCGGTCTCTTCTTCACCCTGATGCACCGGCGCCACCGCAAGAAGTCCACGTTGATCACCTCCAACCTCGGCTTCGGTGACTGGCGCTCCTTCCTCAAGAATGACCACCTGACCGCCGCCCTGATCGATCGCCTCACGGAAAACAGCCACGTCATCAACATGAAAAACTGCGTCAGCCTGAGGCCGAAGCTGACCTGAGCGCCATGAACTTCCACGACCTCCGGCGAACGGCCGACCGGGTGCGAGCCGTGCCGCTCGCAGACGTGCTCGCACTGACTGGCGCCGAGCGGGACCTTTACGACCGGGAAAAGTGGCAGACCGCAAGGGGGGTCCTCTCGGTCACCGGACAGAAGTACTTCGACTGGAATCACAACATCGGGGGCGGGGGCGCCATCGACCTGGTGATCCATCTTGAGGGCCTTTGCTTCAAAGCGGCCGTTGAATGGCTCGCGCATCGCTTCCCGGACGCGGCGCCCTCCCGGCACAGAGATCCGCCCGCAGAGGCTCCGCCTCACTCACGCAGCCTCGAGCTGCCCCAGCGAGATGACGCGAAACTCTCGCTCGTCACCAGCTACCTCGTCCGCGAGCGAGGTCTCGCGAAAGAAGTCATCCAGCGTCTTGTCCATGGCGGCACGATCTACGCTGACGACAGAGGCAATGCCGTGTTCCTGCTGCTCGGAGACCACTGGCGCCCGGTCGGCGCCGAGATCCGGGGCACCGGAACGCGCCCCTTCAGAGGCATGGCGAAAGGATCCAAGAAGGACCTCGGCTACTTCGCGGTGGCGACGGTACCGGCCAGGACGATCATCCTCTGTGAGTCCGCCATCGACGCCCTGAGCTGCTTCCTCCTCCATCCCGGGTCCGTTTGCATCTCCACCGCCGGAGCCAGACAAAACCCCCGCTGGCTCGGCCCCCTGATCCAAAACGCCGCACATGTCTGCTGCGCCTTCGACGCCGACCCGACCGGCGACGACATGGCTCGCGCCATGATCGCAATCCACCCGCAGGTCAAGAGGCTCAGGCCCAGCCGACACGACTGGAACGACGTCCTTCGGGCAAGAACATCGACCTGCCAGCCTGGCGATCACACGCCCCGCTGACCGACCACAGGCCGCGAGCCGTCTGCCGATCTGCCACTCCGTCTACCTGAAGAAGGACGGGCCATGACTGCCTGGAAAGGAAGAAGCTGCGCTACCTGCTGTGAGGCGGTGGATCACTCGAGCTGAGCGTGGGTGGGTCAGTTTATCTGAGCGCTATGGACAAGAGCCGCTGGGCGGTGGAGACCTTCTTCAAGTTCATCAAGTACTGCTTCGTCACCGGGCACCTCATGAGCCGAACCCTCATCGGCTTCCACATCCAGCTACTCGCCGCCGCCATCGCCTACCT
>CAZTAR010000344.1:0-5298 GCA_964611695.1 uncultured Planctomycetaceae bacterium
CACGGGGGGCCGACGCTACAGCGGAGAATGCAATCTCAACACTAAAATGCTCTAAGGCGCCACAACACAAGTTCTCCGTCACAGATGTAATGAGGGGCCGGTCAAGTTTGAGTGTTCCGCTGGCGGCTTGTCCGCCAGTGCGAAATTACCAACAACCGCTCACAGGACACTGGCGGGACAGCCGCCAGTGGCACCCATCAGTGGACCAGTGACAGAGGATTAGAGGAAGGTCTTGAGAGTTTGGCACACTTCGTCCACGTTCGACTCCGTGAGGCCCCCGTGGAATGGCAGCGCGATCGTCCTGGCAGCCACGCGCTCGCAGATCGGGAAGTCTCCTTCCTTGTAGCCGAGCTCGCGTCGATAGAACGCCTGGAGGTGGATCGGGGCAAAGTAGTTGCTGCAACCGATCCCTTTGTTGCGAAGCTTCTCGATAACCGCGGCGCGATCGTCTTCGCTGAAGTCGTCACCGAGCTTGACCACGAACACGAACCAACTGATCTCACAGTCGCCACTGATCTTTTGAAGAGAGATTCGGTGTTCATCCTGGAGACGCACGCGATACCAACCGGCGACACGGCTCCGCTTGGCCAGGAGCTCCTCGATTCGCCGGAGCTGTGTCAAGCCGATGGCCGACGCGATGTCGCTCAGTCGGTAGTTGAAGCCGAGCCTTTCGTGTGAAAGCCAGTTCATCCCGGTATCGCGGCCCTGGTTTCGCATGGATTGGCAGAGCCGGGCGATTTCGTCGTCGTTGGTGACGATCATGCCGCCTTCGCCCGTCGTGATTTGTTTGTTCGGGTAGAAGCCAAAGACGCCTGCGTCGGCGAGGCTGCCGGCCATTCGTCCTTTGTACTTGCCGCCCAAGGCCTCACAGGAATCCTCAATGACGCGGAGATCGTGATGCTTGGCGATGTCGTTGATGGTGTCCATGTCGGGCACGACGCCGAACACGTCCACCGGGATGATCGCCTTGGTCTTGGGTGTGACGGCCGATTCGATCTTGGCCGCGTCGATGTTCCACGTTTCCGGGTCGATGTCCACCAGCACCGGCCTGCCGCCGTCGAACATGACACAATTCGTGGAAGCGATGAAGGAAAAGGGCGTGCTGATGACTTCGTCACCTTCGCCGACGCCAAACGCGCGCATGAGTAAGTGCAAACCGCAAGTACCGTTCGCGACGGCAATGGTGTGCTTCATGCCGAGGTAGTCGGCCATGGTCTTTTCAAACTCCGGCACCTTTGGCCCGAGTGAGAGGGAGCCGGATTCGAGAACTTCTGTGACGGCGTCGATTTCAGCCTGCGTGATATCGGGGCCTGATAGATTGATTCTCATGAGATACCCTACTTTGTCAGGAATCCTGAACTGTGTTGTGTACGGATACTATACCATCTGGGGCGGTTCGGGGTCGACCGGCGGCGTCCAGCACGTGTTTGGGCGAGGTGGCATGGGTGTGCGGAGCCGCGCCTCGCGCGGCGGAGCTTACCCGTGAGGAAGGATCTCCCGGTATTCCCACAGGTAAGGCGTGAGACACCCTAAAGAGCAGTTAACGATTGAGTGTGGCACCGGCGCCTCGCCGGTGGAAGCAAGGAGGCCGAGTGCCGTTGCCTCACCGGCGAGACGCCGGTGCCACACATTAACGTGAAACGCTTTAGGGCGTCTCACGCCTTACCCTTGCCACCCCGTCTTGTTGCCGATGCCACTCCATCCACGCGTGTGTGCAAGTGGTCATGCTCGTGGAGAGGACCCTATCCAATGGATGATCACCGACTCCCTTACGGTCGCGGCTCTGGTCTGATCTCATGGCGTGAGTATCCATGCCTCGTTGAGCGAGACGTGAACAATCGCCTGTCGGTCACGGGTGTACAGGATGTGAATGCTGCCGTCGTGCGATTGGATCGCGGCGGGATAGCTGTAGTTGCCGTCTCCGTCCACCAGCGGCTTAGGCTCGGACCAACTCCGACCTTCGTCCGTGGACAGCGAAACGGATAGAGGGTGGCGAAAGGAGGAACTGGGGTTGTACACCAGCATGAGGTTTCCATTTGCAAGACGCAGCAGGACGGCCGCGCTGCCGGGGTTGGCGAGGCCGGTGTCCATGGGAAGGGACCAGCTACGCCCGTGATCGTCGGAGGCCATTCCCCATAGCCAGCCACCGCCGGCATTTCGCATACATGCCAGCAACCGGCCGTTGTCGAGTTTGACGATGGTCGGCTGGATGTTGTAATTGGGGCCGTCCGTGAACACGGCCGATCGCAGGCTCCACGACTCCCCTTCCCGCGAGGCGAAGAAGAGTGAGCGGGAAATCAGGTCGTCATAAGCTGGCAAGAGCAAGTCGCCCTCTGTTGTGCGGATTGGAGGGTTGCGAACGTTCGAGCCGATCGGACCGCCGATCGGGGTGGGCGTCGTCCAGGTGAGACCTCGGTCGTGCGAACGCTGCAACTCGATATGGCATGTGCTCCAGCCGAAGGGCACGACTGCCTGAAAGAGCCAGACCTCGTCGCCCTCGTGATAGAACACGGGATTGCCGTTGCCGAAGGCGTCTTCGCGGTGGCGTTGCGGGGTTCGCCACGCATTTCCGCCGGCCGACCTGCGTGCGGTGTAGATCGCTGAACCGGTCAGCTCGTCCGGTCCGGTGTATGAGTACCAAGCAGCCAGAAGTTCGCCGTCGTCGAAGGCGATGATCGTTGCGGCATGGTGGCCGACCTTGTCAGGGATTGACGCGAAGATGGGCTGTTCGTGGAACTCGGGGGCTCCAGTGATGTTAGCGCCTGCCGGCGGCTCGGTGTCGTTGAAGGTGAGTAGCGCACTGGAAGGGGCGGGAAAGCCTGGCTCGAAGCGACATCCAAAGAGGGCAAGCGTCCACAGGAAGAGGGCGAGTGTGAGAAGACCGGTCGGCACGGATCGCCGGATTCTCCGTCGAGGATACGCGGTGAAGGTTCGCAACAATGAAACGGTCGGATTCATTGGCGTTTTGTGCTCGCCTTAGTTGCTTTGGTGGTCTTCTTGGGGGGCTTCGCCTCTGAACTTGCCGCTGATGGACACAGGGGGCTCAGCGTGCATGCGTCGCAGTCGGGATTCCTGGCGCCGCAGACTTTTCTGCCGTGCCAGATAAGCGCGTGTCCCAGGTAGGTCCACTCTTTCTTCGGGAACACCTCCATCAAGTCCTGCTCGATCTTGATCGCATCCTTGCTGTCTCTGGACCGCCACGTCAGCCCCAACCGACACGCCAGCCGGCCGATGTGGGTGTCTACAACAAACCCTTCGTTTGTCTTGAACCATGTGCCGAGGAGCACGTTCGCGGTCTTGCGGGCGACGCCGGGAAGCTCCACGAGTTGGTCCATGGTGTCCGGCACGCGTCCTTTGAATCGCTCTGTCAGGGCACGCCCCAGCCCGATGAGGCTCTTCGTCTTGTTGCGGTAGAAGCCGGTGGATTTGATGATCTCTTCCAACTCGGCGGGATCGGCGTTCGCGTAGTCGGCCGCCTTTTTGTACCGTTTGAAGAGCACCGGCGTGACCATGTTGACTCGCTTGTCGGTGCATTGTGCGGAGAGGACGGTCGAGACGAGCAGTTCCAATGCGGAACGATGCTGAAGCGCGCAGTCGGCATCCACGTAGAGCATGCGAAGGCGTTTGACGATTTTCCCGGCCCTTGATCGCCGCGCGGCGAGTGATTCGTCAGCGTTGGTGGGTGTCGCCGTTTTTTTCTTTTGCCCTGTCGTCATGTGTTTGACCGTCATGTCCTTTGTCGTGAGACGAGGGTGTTCTCAAACGAGATCGAGTCACAAAGGCCGTTGCGTCCGACCCCCGTGTCGGACGTCGATGACCCACGGTTAGCCTCGGCCGACAGGGGCGTCGGCCGCTACGCTGATTCGAAAACTGCTCTAGTGCTTTGTCACGCCTAGATCTTCGGGTGGTACGGGCGTCCCGCCCGTGCGAAATCGGGTTGCCATGGCCTTGAACGGGCGAGACGCCCGTACCACTCAACCCGCATATTTAGCTGCGACAAAGCACTAGAGTTGTGGGGGATTGTAGCCGGGCACGGACGACGCGTACATTCGGGTTGGTCGAACCCTTGATCCCTGACCTCTTCGGTCCCCGCCGGAGGCCATACCGAATAGGTGATCTCTTGACTCTCTTTAATCCAGTTTGAACTCACCGCGATTGTTGTCGATCCATCGGGCCTTTCGCAGCATGACTTGTAGGAAACCAATCGCATCGAGGCCGGCGAATGTGCCCGTTCGCAGGATGGGAGGAATTGCCTGCGCGACGAGAACTTCTTGCATGAGGAAGGGAATCGCCTTCAGTTCCGCTTTCGTGAGGATGTCGATTTCGTCGCACCCTCTGAGAAAGCGCCGGCTTCGCAGGACATCGGTTTCCGCTTTCCATTTGGTGAGGTCCCGCCCACCGATGACCAGCGAGAATTGGAGGCAGCCGTTCGCGACATCCAACACACGTTGGCGGATCCGAGCGGCATCATAGTCCAGGACGGCGACGACATGTTCACGGTCGAAGAGCAGGTTCCCCGGGTGCCAATCCGAGTGCACGATTTGGGTTTCCCATTCGAGAATGCCGAGCTTGTTCGCGGCGGTCGCGGCATCCTGGTAAACGGCATGAAGCTGACGGACCAGTTCGAGGGTTTCCTCTTGTTTGCCCTGACCGGTCGGCGTCTTGGCCAGCCTTTCCGCCAATGGGCCAAAGGAGCCAAAAACATCCTGGGAGTGATGGAAATGACCTTTCGGAGGTTCGTACTTGGGATGAAAGTCCCGGACGAGCTTCAGGTAGAGTCCGAGTGTTTTTCCTGCTTCGTATGTGGCGACGAGTCCGGCTTGGTACGGCTTGGCTTCGATGAACTCGAACACTTCATATAGGGCGTCGCCAATCTTGAGCATCGAGTTGTTTTCGTCGCGCGTGCCGATGAGATGCGGCAAGGGGAAGTTCATGGATGCGAGGTATTGCTGGAGTTCATGGGCAAAGGCGACCCGATAGGGATCATGCTTCCCGCGAGGCCGACGTTTGAGCATGAATTTGCCACGGTCGGTCGTGACAAGCACCTTCGCCGCCGCATGGGCTCCGCGCGGAAACGCCCTCACGCCCGTCACGATGCCGAGGTCATAGTTGCTCAGAACCCTGGCCAACTCTTCCGGCGTCAGCTTGTCGCGAGATTGAGCCATTACACAATAGTCTACGCTGTTCATCCGTCTCCCGCACCCCGTTGTTCGGAATTGACAAACGCGGCGACGAAGCGATAGTGGTCGCGGTAGGGACCGCCCTTTCGGGCGGCCCCCCGCACAGATCCCAGCGAGC
>CAZTAR010000345.1:0-5228 GCA_964611695.1 uncultured Planctomycetaceae bacterium
CGCAAGTCGTTGCCTCGGCCTTCTTCCGAGCCGACGAAAGGCTCGGCAACAAAATGCTGATCAGCATCGCAATGATCGAGACGACGATCAACAGCTCAATCAATGTAAAGGCCGCCGGACGTTTCGGCACTAGTATCATTGGGGTGCCACGGGCGGCTTGTCCGCCCGTGCCGGCACTGGCAGCAAGCTGCCCGTGGCACACTACCGCGAGACGACACCAGTATCGACATTTCATGGCTATTCGCCTGTGAGCTGCGCGACAAACGGTGCGACATCGAGAATGTCAACCTCGCCGTCATCATTGATGTCCGCGTTTCTTCGCCGACAGTCTGAGTATGCCGCTTCGTACGCAATCGAGTCAGTCAATGCGAGAACAAAGGGGCTGATGTCCAAACCGTCGAGCACGCCGTCGCAGTTCATGTCGCCGTCGCCCGGCAGGACATCCGCAACGCCGCCGATCTCAGTCGAAATCTCGCCGAAGAGCGGAGTGATATGATCCACGCCATTGGTGATGCGAATGAAATCGAATCCGTCGAGGCCGGCCGGTTGCCCCGTCGTCGCGTCGATCGCCCACGCGATATCAAACGCGTCGCCACCGCCGGAGTCGAGTGTCATCCCCACCTCGAACGGGTCGTCTGGAGTTGTGTAAAAATGTTCAGGACTGATCTCCGGTTCATCAACAACATTGTCCGCGTCCAAATCGCCGAGGATCAACACGGGATTGAAGTCGGCGTATCCGAAGACGCCCTCGACCGTCGCACCGAGTCCGTTGGGGTTTTCGAGGGTTTGAACATCAAACACCTCCGACGGAAGACGAAACGCCTGAGTCGTCCACATCCCGCTCAATCCCGGTGGAATCCAATTCGGATTCTCCGGCGGGTACGTCGGATCTCCAACGTCATCGTCCCACGTCCGCGTCTCCCACTGGTCGGCCAAGTCAGTGATGTGCGAACCGGGAATCAAATACCACGAATCGTCCGCCAGGCCATTGTCGTTCGTGTCTCGACTGATCTCGATGTACCCGCACTCCGCCCAATGGCGGTTCGGATTGCCGTCCACCCAATGGGCGTTGCCGAACACGATCGCATCGAGCCCCATAGGATTTGTGCCATCGTCCAAAACAGTGTGGTCGAACGCGAGCGTGATCGAACCGCCGAATCCTCCGAGACTCACGAGCTTGCTATTATCCTGATTGTATGTCCCGGCCCCCACGGGCGCGCCCAACGCCTTGCTCGGGTCGTTGAACAGCAGCTCGTTCACAAACTGGCCCGGCGCCGGAGAGAATTCAACAACAGTCGAAGCAAACGGAGACTGGGCCAATGTCATCATCGGCCACTCCAAAAGGAGGACGATCGCAACAACCAACACCTTGCAGGTTATACTCATTGCAAATCTCTCATCATCTCACGACCCAAAAAGATCGAGCATTGTCCGCTTGAATATGCATATATCGCCGGCGGCAATCAGAGCCGCGCGCGTCAGCAAGCGGTCAGCGTTATGTTATGTAGAAGGCCAGCCAACCAGTCATCCCCGTCGGCCACGGGGGGCCGACGCTACAGCGACCACACACGCCAACGCCAGAACCAACGAAGCCGGTTCCGGCACGACATAGGTATAAACCGCAGTGCCCTCTCGGATATACAACTCCTCCTCATACTCGTTGTAGTTCACGTCGTAATAGTTGTAGGAATGTATAGAATCGGGATCGAATCGCCGCACCTCGGACGACGAAGCAGAAGAGTCCAGCTCGCCAAGGCCCGCAAGCGCCTCCGCAATGGCCGTGTGGTGGGCCAACGCCGCGTTGTTGTAATCCGGCTCGCCGAAATCACCCCCGCCGACGTGCAGGTTTCCTTCCAAATCGAAACCGAGCGAAGTCGCCGACAGCAATTCCGCAATCAGCATGCCGCCATTCTCGAAGTCCGCCGGGCTGCCGCCACTCAAACCAGCTTGCCATTCAGCCGGTGTAAACGCCTTGATCCAACCAGTTTCGCTGTCCCCTGCGCCGACGCTGTCATAACCGTTTCCCGTATAGAGGTTGCCCGCCGCGTCGAAAGCGATGCCGCTCGACGAGCCGCCGATGTTCTCGATAATGGTCGGGTTTGTGGGGCTGCCTGTGCTGATTGTTGTGTCAAGGGCCGTAACGATACTCGGATGGCCGGAGACACACGCAGTGAGGGCAAGGTCCGTGTTGTCAATCCACTCGGCGTCGTAGTGACTGACATCGAACCAGTCGCAGTCCCCGGTAAAGTCAATGCGATTGAAACTGAAGACGCCGACTTGATAGCGGTTATACAGAGAGCCGCCGTTGTTTCCGACGGCAAGCCGAGTTCCATCGGGCGAGACCCGCAAGAAAGCGGCGCCATAGGAATTGAAATCAGCGTCGACGAGTGTTCCGAGATTGCTGAAGTTCCGCGAGCCCGGCGCCGTCTCGACGAAAACGTTCGTGCCGGACAGCGTGACGAGGCTGCCGTCACCCAGCACATCAAACACAGAAGCCCCTTCCGGCAGACTAAAGGACCTCTCGGAAGACAATGCGTAGTCGCTGAATGCGTCCGCCCGAACGCCCTGGACCCCCACAGCCGTCAACACCATTACCCCCGCCAATCCCATCCACATTCTTCTCTTCTGACAATTGCGCGACATAGCACGCCTCCCTTCCGTGGCAATCTCGCGTTGCCACAAAAAAACCTTCGCGCCCGGATTACAGGCACGAAGGTTGGGATGGACGTGCATGCGCCAATGCGAATGATTGGTGGGTTTGCTTGCGCGGCCTCCGCGACTTCACCCAGATCCGGGGCGACTCAACGGAAACAAGGCGCCGGCAGGTCTTCTGGCTTACGGATCACCCTACTAACCGCGCCTTCTCCTCGTCGAAACGAGAATGACAGAATTGCGGCGTTCGTCCCCGATTACAGCGGCGGGACCGCGGTGGATTTGCACCACCTTCCCTTTTGTCTCCCACGCGAGAGACCGGCACCGAGCACTATTCAGTTGTCAAGAATCGAGGTGAGTTCTCATCGAAAACACCACGACTTGGATCAGTGTGACAATTCTCGGCCAGATGTCAAGCGATTGTTCCGAACCCCAAGTGCCGGCGCGAGGTCTTCGTGGACAGACCATAGGACTTCGGAACCACTCGCTTGCGTTTGGGGCTCGGATATACCACCCGATTCTCAGCGCAAAAACAGGGCCGCACCCTCTCCCCAAGGTACGGCCCTTTGAGCTACTTCAACAGTAGCAACCCGCTGGGAAAGCCCGCCGAGCCCGACTCTTTCCCCAAAATATCAACCCCGAGGGGCTCTCGCAGCGACCTGCTACGTTGTCAGCACTCGGCAGAATCACCGGGCACCGCCTCCTTCTCATATCTACATCTCCTTCACATCCTGTGCCAAAGGGAAACAGCTCACCATGCTCGATCGGGCCAGGCCAAGCTAACCGACTGCCCCATAATATGTTATCCGCAAGATGGAATAATGAGGTTTCAGGCTGCCTCCTCCGGCAAGGTCCGAGTTGGGGACATCTACCCGGCAGTTCCAATCCCATATGGGGGGAATACCCCAGAAGGGCCGTGCGTACCGCGCCGCCCGTGCCGCGCCACCAAAAATGAGATTTTCCGCCAAATGAATGAGACCGAAGGGACACAGAAAAACCCCGGCAAGACGCTCAAGGCGTCAAGAAAAGGGTAGTTTGAAGCCGCTTTGAAGACCGTTCGACCGGCCTTCAAAGTCAGGTTGTCGCATCCAGCCGGGCCGCCTCATTGGCCCCGGCCGGTGCCTCTTCCGTCCCAGCTTGGCAATCGTCTTGAGCGGTTGTCGAGTCCGTGGCGATTGGATCGAATCCGTCCCAGGTCGACGGGACGCATGTCCCGTCACACCAATGCAATCGTCTTCCGGTCTTTGCCAGCTTGTCGAAGTCAGCACGGATCAGGCGAAACGCTTCTTTGTGCTCTGATACGTTCTCTTCGCCCAGGGCGTCGAAGCCAGCGACGAGTGCCGCCTGCCACGCGGCGTTGCACGCGTGCTTTGCGGATTCCTTCGGGCGTTCTTCTCTTGCCGCTTTCAGGGCATGGGCTACGATGTCTGACACATCGGCCGTTCTTACAAGGGCGTGGTTCTGACGTCCGGTCCGTGGTTCGGCCGAGTGTTCTCCGTAATCTCCACAAAGGGTGTATGCGGCGTCCAGGGCGACCGCCAAGTCTTGCTCGGGTTCACCGCCTCCGCCGAATCGCTCCACTTCTCTCGTGAGAGCGTCAAGTTTGCCGATGGCATCGGCGACCGCGTCTCCGTGTAAGCGCTTCAGAGTGGATACCGCTCGCCGCGCACTGCGTGCTACCCAGGCGACGCGAGCACGAGTCGGTAGCGCCGCCACTTCGTCTGCTGTTGGCATCACGGTCCGTTGTTTCGTTCCTGTGGTCATTCCGGCATCCTTCCAGAGTCTATCCCGTCGCTCTCCCTAACCGGGCCGATTCGCCACCGAGATGGCTCGCGACCTGCATCATTGCAGCAACTACGTCGGTGGCCATGCCCTGCATGGCGCTTACTGAATCTTCGATTGATTTTGCCGATGCGGCTAGCGCCTTGTCGCCCCCCGATGTGCTCCCGTCGGCGTCTGGCTTAGGTTTCGTGTCAGGCGCGCCGATGCCGGCCTTCTCACGACGCGTGCGCCAGTCGTCAAACCCTTTCTCTAGCTGGCCTTCTAAACCTTCGCGCTGCTTGACGAGCTTCTCGCGTTCCTTGGCTCGCCCTTCTTTCAGTTCGCCGAGGATTTCGTCGTAGATGAGGCGCGTGTCGCCTTTCACAATCCCACCGCCGTCGCGCTGCAGGTCGGCCACCGCCCGGTATGTCTTCTTGAGCGCCTGCCGACTCAATGCACCATCGGACTGATCGAGTTCGTTGATCTCCCGACGCGTCGCCGTGATTTTGCGACGCATCTCCCTCCGCCTCTTCAGTTGTTCGCGTTGGCTCAACGGGAAGCTGGCTGGATCGAGGAATGAGATTCCGGGTCGGTCTTCGGCCGGTTCTTCGGGGGGTGGAAAGTCACCGCGAAACTTGCCCGACCATTCGGCGACACGAGACCGCTTGCCGCCGAGGATGCCACCCGACAGTAGCTTGTCTCCAGCCTCACCAAAAAGATCAGTGAGGCCTCTCTGCCTGCCCCCACCCATCGCCGCGAATGGCAGCACCTGCCCAAGCGCGAACGGCATTGTCATGATCGGAAAGCCCGATGGG
>CAZTAR010000346.1:0-5223 GCA_964611695.1 uncultured Planctomycetaceae bacterium
GAAAGCTGGCCCGCCGGCTCCATGCTGCGGGCGTCAACGCGCGGGAGATACACGGCGACCTCGTGCAGCAGAAGCGCGAGAAGATCATGGAGCGATTCCGCCAGCACAGTATCTCGGTATTGGTTGCGACGGACCTCGCGGCACGCGGCATCGATGTCCGTGAAATCAGCCACATTGTCAACTTCGACATCCCTCAGGATCGAGAGATCTACATCCATCGGATTGGTCGGACTGCTCGGATGGGTTCTTCAGGCCGAGCCATCACTTTCGTATCCACAGACGAGGGAGAAGGTCTCACCGACGTCGAGAAACTCATCAACCAGGAAATCAAACAGCTCGTCCTCAAGGGCTTCAAATCAAGCGAGCGGCCCCCCGATCGAGATGAGCAGAGGAGATCGGGCAAACCGGCACAAGGCCCTGCCGATGCCGCGGCGCAACCGACCGAAAATGCGACGGCCACAAAGCCGACCGGCCCGAATTTGATGGGCAGGTATCCACTCCGCCGCCGGTCCCGACGTCTGCGATGATCGGGTGCCGGAACCGAGTCCCGAGAAAAAGCGAACAATCCGAGCCCCGAGCGCAAGCGAGCGGGTCCGAAGCTTTGTGGTTTGTCCACGAACACCCCGCGCTTGGGGCCTGGATCAGCCGGGCCGATAGCGTCCGTGACCCGGCGCCACACTTCAACGCGGCCGCTCAGGGTTCCATCTCGTATCAAGCGTGTGGTCCACACCGAGTAGATCGCACAATCTTCCAACAACGAAATCCACCAGATCATCGATTGTCTTCGGCCGCATGTAGAAACCCGGAGAGGCGGGGCAAATAATGCCGCCTGCCTGGGAGATGCGGAGCATGTTGTGAAGGTCGATTTGCGAACAGGGCGTTTCGCGTGTGAGGAGTATGAGGCGTCGGGCCTCCTTGAGGTGGACTGCGGCGGCTCGCGCGATCAGATTCGCCCCCATGCCTGAGGCGATTTCGGCCAACGTATTGCTGCTGCACGGGCATATCACCATCCCATCTGTGCGAAGCGAACCGGATGCCGGAAGCGCTCCGACGTTCGCGTGCTCGTGGAGCGTCACGAATGCGGCACCATCCGGGCCGACGAGGCTTTCCGGCGTGGCGTGCGCGATATCGAGTTCTTCCGCGAGCAATGCTTCACCGTGACGAGAGATGATCAAGTCGATGTGTACGTCGGCGTGGGACAGGCATTGCAGCAACCGCCGAGCATACGCAGCGCCGGAAGCGCCGGTGATCGCCACGATGATCCGCTTGTTGGTCGCCATATCACTCCTTCAATTCACCAATGTCTTCTGTCTTCGGCCAAGTGGGGCCGACGCAAACGTGACCTCTGTACGACCGCTTCATGACAGTCTGGACGACTGCTTCATAACAGATCAAAGGATGGGTGCCACTGGCAGCTTGCCTGCCAGTGCCTTATGCGTATCCGCAGCCAAGATCGCACGGGTGGACAAGCCGCCAGTGACATCCCATGCGGCCACCCATGGAATCCCTCCTTCGATCTGTCATCAAGCTCAAGGCACAACCCCCACCGACGCTCTTCACTCTGACGAGGATTCCGCCATGACTTCAAGCATGGACAATGACGAGAGGCGTTCCTTGGCCTCATCGGCCCAACAACTGTCCGGATATTCCTTAACGAGTCCGTCAAAAGCGGTCTTCGCTTCGTCCAGAATCGAATCCTCCTGCCGCGCTTCGCCTAGCCAGAAAAGGGCCTCCGCACCACAGGGCCGGCCGGCCAGATTCTCACTGGCCTCCGCGAACTGCCTCAAACGGCGGCTGATTGCCCGCTCTTCCAACACCAGCCGGACTTGTACATATCCGGCTGCCTCTGATTCCGGAAAACACTGGGCGATGCCCCTCAAGTTTCGTGTGTAAAGTGGGTCGGAATCATCGAGCCACAGGAGGAGCTGAAGAGGACGCACGAGCGTTTTCGAGGATGACTCGGAAGTATACAACACCTCACCCAAGGGGCGGCCAGGGTCGTCCCGACAAGCCAGGATCATCTCCTTGAGGCGCCGGGCCTGAAGAACCCAAACCCGCGATGCTAGACCGAGACTTGCCGACGGCGCTTCCACACGGAAAACGGAGTCCTGCTTCGGCACAGGTCGGTCCACCCCCTGGGTCGTCGTTCGGCCGACGTCAAAGCGTGCAAGCAAGTCATCCAACCCGCGAATCGCCGCGGCGAAGTCGCCATCTCGGGCCCTGAGAAGACTCAACTTATAAAGGGCAGTCGCGAGGAAATCGCTCTCGGGATACTGTTCGACGAGCGTTTCCCAAGTGCGGAATGACGCCCGACTCGGAACGTCATTTCGATAAGAAGATCGATGATCATCAAGCAGGATGGAAGTCTGGAGCCGTTGGTCCTGGGCCTGGCCTTTCAAGAACAGAACATTGGGAACATAACGCGAGGACGTGAACCGTTCGAGGAATCGATCGCACCTCGATGTGGCGTTGTCGCGATCGATCTCGCATCGAAGCCGCACGTTGTCGATCTCTTTTGCGAGGGCTCGTCGAAGGATGGAGTCATAGGATTCTCCACCACTTTCACTCCATTTCCGCGTGGCGACATGACCGGCCTCCTTCTTGACGTCGACGGGAACAAAGACAGTTTGATTGCCAGGACCGATCGCTCGTTCAAGGACACGGTATTCCAATTCATGCCAGCCGACGTATGTATGGAAGAGAAAAACAGGAACCGCGAAGAGCAGTGCCAGGATGGGGGGAATTCCGCCAGGACGATAGGCGATCAGCCTCGCGACTGCGAGAGCCAACGCACAGATAACGCAGGAGCCCAACATCGCAAGCACCCAGGGTGCATAAAGGAGGGCACGATGCTGGATCATCTGAGTCTTCGAGCCTGATGGTTCGAGGGAGGCCAACACGAAATAGATCCCAATCGGGACCAAGCCCAACAATGCGGACGCATAGCGGAACGAGAAACGGAAGGGACGCATCGAGGTAAGCGCGCATCCGATCAGGATGGTAATCCCCAGCCACGGCATGGTCGCCAGAAACACCACCATCGCGGCAAAAACAATCGAAACGCGAAAACGATACAGAATCGCGACTAACAGAGGTATCGAGCCCAACGACGCAAATAGCAATCCCATGATCACGCCGTGCATCCGGGAGCGCTGAACGCTGATGGGGCCGGTCAAGAAATCGATGAGCGTAAACTGGTCTGGGCCAACGGGCCTGAAGGAACGAGCCATCAGAGTCCAGAAGTCCTCGCTCTGCCATGGCACGGCGACGCCCGTCCGAAGCCAATGGGTAAAGCAACAGAGACCCCCGAACAAAAACGCCAAGAGGCAAAGCATGAAGACGGCGCGCCTTCGATACCGTGGCGTGGTCCTCGACCAGACGTCCACAATCTCCGGCCCGGAGCGATCTTGGTGCTCGCGCTCCGTGTTCTCCTCCGGGCGCGCGCCCTTCAAAATCTCTCGGGGCAATTCGTCCTCTTTCCCTGGCGGCAAGGTGTCCGTCTCTTTGGTCATCCGCTTTTCCATGCCACAAAGACGGTCGCGACGCCGATCGTCAGTGGCCAATGCTGCACACGCTGGAAGCCGGCCGTCCGAAGCGCGGCCGTCATCTCGTGTTCGTCCGCGAATGATGATACCGAGCTAGGCAGGTATCGGTAAGCCCCTGAGCGGTCGCGGCTGATCAAAGTGGCCAAACGGGGCAGAATCCGGCGGAAATAGAGCAGGTAGAGCCTGCCAAGGAACTGTGAGCGGGGCATCGAGAACTCCAGAATAACCGCCCTTCCCGCCGGTGTCAGGACGCGGTTCATCTCCGCAAGGCCCGTATGGAGGTTCTGAAAGTTTCGCACGCCGAAGGCACAACTCACGAGGCTGAATGCGTTGTCTGGAAAAGGCATCGCGAGGGCATCGGCCCGACACCACGAGACAACTGGCCCTGTGTCACGTGCCGCAGCAAGTCGCAGCATCGCCTCGGAAAAGTCACACCCGATTATCGCCTCGGGACGCACACCGGCGAAGGCCCTCGCAAAGTCGCCAGTTCCGCAAGCCACATCCAAAATGCGATCGGAGGCCCGTGTCTCAGCAAGAGATACAGCTTGACGTCGCCAATAAGCATCGCGACCGACCGAGAGCAGACGGTTCACCCGTTCGTACGTCGGCGCGATCGCATCAAACATCGCCTCGACGCGCGCGGCCTTGTCAGGCTGCCCATGCGGATCGGTCAGACTCCCGTCGTCCCAAATTGTCCGAGGTTCAGATAATGTCATTGCCGTGCCGACATTCTACGCTGACATCGCCAAAAAGCGTAACGCCGATCCGGCGGCTTCCGCCTACGGAAACAGGATGGGTGCCACTGGCGGCTTGCCCGCCAGTGCGTCGTCCACTTGTACCGACACTGGCGGACAAGCCGCCAGTGGCACCCGATCGGGCAAGCCGCCCTCGGCACGCGCAACTTCGTTAGCCTTCTTCGTTCTTACTTCGTGGAGGCCAATAGCCCCATGAGCATCAGTACAATCCCCCAGGCGAATACGACTTCCCACCACTTTCGCCCGAACAAAGTTTTTGTGATGAGGGCGGCGATGGACACAGGAGTTGTCACGATCAACATCCAGTAGCCCCGCGGGCTCAATGCCAGTGCCGACGGCGGCGCCGTGCCCTGGTAGGAATGCCAGGGCCAGAGTATCCCGAAAACACCCATGACGATTCCGACCACAAGCAACCAACGACCTCGCAGGGCCTTTCGTCGCAGCCGCTGCACATCGGCAGTCAATTGCATGGCGCGAATCCGGGCATCGCGGAGGGTGAAACATTCGCCGCACTCCGGACACCGGCGGGTGGTAAGTCCGGTCAGTAAATAATCACATGCGGGGCAGATGTGTTGCGGCTTATTCGGAATCGGCTGACCTGCCGTTCCCGGTTCCGCGCCCACGCGGAGACCGTCCGGGATTGACTCTTTTCGACAAACCCCGGGCGGCTGCGGCACCAGTTCGATGAGCGGGTCTTGATGGTCCCCTGCCTCACCGGCACAGCGACGCCCGCAGAATGACGATTCGCCCGAGGTCGGATTATCGTTCGAGGCTGGATGTTCGGCGTCTGTCATTGTTGGCGCAGCTTACGTTGTTCGGTAGCGTCGGCCCCCCGTGGCCGACGGGGATACAACCCATTGCTTATGATCTATAGCGTTTCACGTTAATATGTGGCACCGGCGTCTCGCCGGTGAGGCAACGGC
>CAZTAR010000347.1:0-5219 GCA_964611695.1 uncultured Planctomycetaceae bacterium
CCCAAGCCCATCTCATCGCCGTCGTTGATAAGGACGCGAAGCGCGCGGCTGAACATGCCGACAAGTACAACGCCAAGGCGCTCCAATCCATAGACGACATTCCAGATTCCGTTCGCGCGGCCACTGTCGCAGTGCCAACCGTGCGGCACCTCGAAGTCGCCACGAAGCTCATGCGGCGCGGCATCGCCGTCCTCGTCGAGAAGCCCCTCGCGCCAAACGTCGCCGAGGCGGATCAGTTACTCGCCTGTGCCAAGGAAACTGGCACTCTCCTCTCCGTCGGCCACACCGAGCGATTCAATCCCGTCGTCCGCGCGATGGAGCGACTGGATATCCAGCCGAAATACGTGGAAACCCAGCGGATCAGCCCCTTTCAGTTTCGATCCGCCGATGTCGGCGTCGTCTCGGATATGATGATCCACGACATTGACATCGTCCTTCATCTTGTCCGCTCGCCGGTCAAGCACGTTGAGGCCGTCGGCGTCAATGTTCTCGGCGAACACGAGGACATCGCCAGCGCCCGAGTCACGTTCGAAAATGGCGCCGTCGCCAACCTCGCCGCGTCGCGCCTCGCGATGAAGACCGACCGCCGCATCCGCGTCTTCAGCCAAACGGCCTACCTCTCCGTCGATTACCAGGGCAAGACCGGCATCGCCATCACGAAAGACGCGAACCTCGACATCATCCAGATGGCGAAGGACAAGAACGTGGACGACCTCTCCCAAATGGCCGGCCTCGACTTCGGCAAAATGCTGAAAGTCGAGCCGCTCCAGGTAGACGACATCGAGCCCCTCAAGGCGGAACTAGAGGCCTTCCTCAACAGCGTCCGCACAGGCGCCCCCCTCGCCATCACCGCCGAAGACGGAGCAAACGCCGTCCGCCTCGCCGCCGACATCGTCGAGGCCGTCAAAACGCACAAGTGGACCGTGTAGCACGCGACCCGGAGATTCTGTGACGCGCGGAAAGTCTGCCGTCTGGTTCGCCACAATCGCCCCTGGCATCCTCATCGCCGCAACAGGCGTCGGCGCGGGCGACCTCATCACCGCCAGCCTCGGCGGCTCGGCGTTGGGCGTCGTCATCGTCTGGGCCGCCGTTGCGGGCGCACTCCTGAAATGGGTCCTCAACGAGGGTATCGCACGCTGGCAGATGGCGACCGAGACCACACTCCTCGAAGGCTGGATCACGCGCCTCGGACCGTGGATACAGTGGGTCTTCCTCGTCTACCTGATCATCTGGACATTCATCACCGCCGGGGCGTTGATGAACGCCTGCGGTGTCGCGGGCCACGGTCTGCTCCCGGCCAGCGACGATCCTGTCACGAGCAAGATCATCTGGGGAACCATTCACTCCCTCATCGGCCTCCTCTTCGTCTGGTTCGGCGGCTTCAAGCTCTTCCAGAAAATGATGTCCGTCTGCATCGCCGTCATGTTCGTCGCCGTCATTCTCACCGCGATCCTGATCGGCCCGGACTGGTCAGCCGTCGGCCGGGGATTGATCATCCCCATTATCCCCAAGGGCGGGCTCGGCTGGGTGCTCGGCGTCCTCGGCGGCGTCGGCGGCACCGTCACGCTGCTCTGCTACGGCTACTGGATTCGCGAAGCAGGTCGCACCGGTGAGTCCGGCGTGCGAACCTGTCGCATCGATCTGGCCGTCGGCTACTGCATGACCGCCCTGTTCGGCGTCGCCATGATCATCATCGGCTCGCACGTCACCATCGAAGGACGCGGCGCACAGGTCGCCCCCATCCTCGCCGCCCAACTCGAAGACGCCATGGGCTCGGCCAGTCCCCTCGGCAAGTGGATGTTCCTCATTGGCTTCTGGGGCGCCGTCTTCTCCAGCTTGCTCGGCGTGTGGCAAAGCGTGCCATACATTTTCACGGACTTCATCACCCTCCGCCGCCGCCTGCCAGTCGAAGAGCGACGCAAGATCGTATACACAAAGACGAAAGCCTATCGCGCCTACCTCATCGCCATCGCGACAGTCCCCCTCATCCTGCTCCTGATGCCCATGACCCGAATCCAACTCGCCTACGCCGTGCTCGGCGCATGCTTCATGCCGCTGCTGGCCATCACCCTCCTCATCATGAACAACCGCAAAGACTGGGTGGGCAAGCGCTTCCGCAGCGGCTGGCTGATCAACCTCATGCTCGCAATCACCCTCCTCTTCTTCGCCTACCAAGGCGCAACAAAGATCCACGACAAACTATCAGCGTGGCTATAGCAGATTCACTCTTTCCGTAGCGGCCGGGTGGCATGGGTCAACTTGTTGACCCGTGTTGCACAGCGCCGGGCGCCATGCCTTCACGCCCCGTCAAGCGGAACGGGTAGGCATGCCCTCTCGACATCAAACACGCCTACCCGCGACCCTGTCGCGTGAAAGCGTCCCACCCGCCCTGCATCGGACGTCAATCCCATCCGCACGTCGAACGCCAATCCCATCCGCACGTCTGACGCCAATCCGAGCCCCGAGCGCCAGCGAGCGGGTCCACAAAAGCGCGCCGTGTCGGGTGACGACATAGCGTCGGCCCACCGTGGCCGACGTCGCATTCAGAGCCGCGCGCGTCACAACAAATTGCACGAACGGGACGATCCCCCATTCGTGACACCAAGAACGGCGGTGGACGGATTGGTGCCCCCGCGTTTTCAGGGCCGTACTGGCGCGATGCAATTTGTTGGTCAGCAAGCGGTCCCCTCACAAAAGCAAGGGCCCTCTCAACAATCGCCAACCCCTCCCCGACGGTCGGGGCTCTGATTGCAGCGACGCGTGTCAGCAAGCGATCTTTCCACAAATGCAACGGCCTGTCGGAAGAACAGTGACCGCTCCCTCACGGTCACGGCTCTGATCATGCGGCGAAATTTCACCGGAAAAGTGAAATTTGCCGACATTTGCCGGAATTTGGAGTTTGAAGTTGTCAGTTATCCGCGATCAGCTTTCAGCTATTGGCTATTGGCTGTCAGCTTTCGGCAGTCAGCTGTCCCTGCCCAGACTGCGCATGGAACGTACCTTCTGCCTGACCTGTAGTCGTGCTCCGCGCTTCGCGAAGAAAGGGACTCGCAGGTTGCCACTGGCATCTTGTCCACCATAGCCCGGGAACTTCGTGAGGATTCCTCATCCCCTCTGGGCGTGGGGGACACTTGTGGACGATAATGCCGCACGTCGATGACACCCTACTTGCGGGCTAAGGAAGAAGCGGCGACAATAACCGTCCGGCTTCCGTTGGAGATAAACCTATGCACATGCAGCCATCATTCTGGTCACACTTTGAGGAGTCGGCAATCGCAGGCCAGCCCACGAACAGAAAGACCATGACACGACAGCGCGAGGAACCTGACCAAAGGGCAACTCCTCTTCTAGGGGGTACAAAGACCAAGACGCTGGCCCGAGAGGAGGATGATCAAGACCCCGACCATAGCGGGTTCTCAGCGATTCCTCGGTGGTACACCGCCACCATGAAGACTCTGACAGAAACACGAGAGGAGCCGGACCAGGCCGAGTCGTTACAAGCATACGCATCTGTTCCACTTGTGTCAGTTACGCGGTGACAGGCCATACAGCGTTCATCCTGACGAATTCGGAGGACGCAACCTCTGACTATCTGTGTGAGCGGCTTCAACAAGGCGGCGTGCGCCACGTTCGCTTCGACACGGACACCGCCTGGGAGACAGCGAAGTATCACTGCGATGGGTCCAGAATGCTGCTCAGATGGGAGTGCCACAGCGTCCGCCCTGCGGATATCTCTGTGATAATCCTCAGAAGACCTAAGCCTTTTCAGCCCATGCTTCAAGGCGACCAGTTTCAGAAGGTCCATGCGGGCGCTGAATGGGCAGAAACGCTTGAGGGCTTTCTTGCCCACATCAACGTCGAGCGTTGGATGAATCATCCCGGCCGCAACTTTGGCGCCTCGCACAAGATCGAGCAGTTGAGCCGCGCGCGGCAAGTGGGGCTCCGGGTTCCGGCTTCGATCGTAACCACCTGCGCAGAAGCGGCAAGTGCTTTCCTGGCAAGGCACCGCTCTGGTGTTGTCGTCAAGCCGTTGGCGAGCGGCTTCATCGAGCGAAGTTCACCCGACCAAGACACTGTCATCTTCACGTCTGAGCTAGATCAGTCAAACTCAAGGCTGCTTGAGCGTTTGCCACAGTGCCCGGTCCTGTTTCAGGAGCGGCTCCACAAGACAGTAGACGTTAGGCTAATCGCAGTGGACGGAAGGCTACTCGCGGTGGGCCTACAAGCAACTGAAGCCGACGGACGACAGCGGCTTGACGTCAGACGCAATAACATGGTTGGGGTCGAGTACCATCCGCTCAGAATCCCGTCCGCGGTCTCTGATTCGGTAAGGCGTATGCTCGCAGAATACGGTCTTCGCTTTGCCGCATTAGACTTCGCGGTTGTCGAGGATAATGAGTGGGTGTTTCTAGAGGTCAATCCAAATGGGCAGTGGGCATGGCTAGACCTCGAAGGAGGTGTCGATGCTGGCAGCATGTTTGTAGACGCTCTTCGTGATGCGGCGGGAGGCAATTCATGACGCAAGCCGATCGAACAAAACCAAAGAAGGTGCCGCTCCCAGATCAATTTGAACGATGCGGCCAGTGGGTGGCCTACCGAATTTCATACTACCTTATGGCTGTGCTTAACCCAGGCCACTCGCTCAAAGAAGTGCGTGATGGCGAGATGCACCATGCCGCGGTGGAGAAGAACAACGATAAGGCAAAAGTCACGTCTGCGCAGACTCTTTATTTGGAGGAGGCAAGAAGAGCGTGGCAGGTCGAGGAGGACCGAAGGTCGGTTATCGACGACAAGGCTAAGGTTCTCTTAACTGTCGGTGCGCTACTTATTGCCGCGAGCGCTGCTCTGTTACCTCATTCTCCATATCGGTGGATAGGCCTGCTGCCGCTTATACCGATCATCGCTGCGGCGTTTCTCCTCCTTATGTACTTTCGCACGTACAGGGTTCATGTCGTCGAGCACCGTGGTGCCAGTTGGGAAGGCAATGAACAAGAGATCATGCGAGTTCTCGCCGAGGAGTATTTTGAGCGCGCCGCGCTTAACGGCCCCATCAACGATTTCCGAGTGGGGGTCTATCGAGCCGCCCGCCGAGCCGTGCTGCTCGCCGTCATGTTGTTGCCGCCGGTCTTCGTATTCGCCACACTCGCTCCGTCTTCTGAAGACGCGCTAGCCCGCCTTTCTCACCAGTGGGAGTCTTCGGGTTTTCCGAGGCGTCTTTG
>CAZTAR010000348.1:0-5213 GCA_964611695.1 uncultured Planctomycetaceae bacterium
TGATCTCCTCGTGCGAAAGCACCTTGTCCATCCGTGCTTTCTCGACGTTCAGAATTTTTCCCTTGAGAGGCAAAATCGCCTGCACGCGCGAGTCACGACCTTGCTTCGCGGAGCCGCCCGCCGAATCGCCCTCCACGAGAAACAGCTCAGACTCCTCAGGATTCTTGCTGCGGCAATCCCATAATTTCCCAGGCAGGTTACCACTCGACAGCGCGCTCTTTCGTGTTGCCTCTCGGGCCTTACGCGCGGCCTCACGCGCCGCCGCCGCCTGCGCCCCCTTCGAAATGACCCGCTTCGCGTCCGCCGGGTTTTCTTCCAGCCAGTTGCCAACCTGCGCATTCACCACCTGTTGAACAAACGATTCGATCTCGCTGTTCATCAGTCGGTCTTTCGTCTGGCCCTGGAAGTCCGGCTCCCGAACCTGTACGGATACAATCGCCGTCAACCCCTCACGCCAGTCTTCCCCCTTGATCTGCAAATTGCCCTTGAGTAGGTTAGCCTTGCGCGCATAGGCGTTCAACGTCCTGGTCAAACCCATCTGAAAACCGGAGAGATGCGTGCCGCCGTCGCGGTTCTTGATATTGTTCGCAAACGCGAGGAGGTTCTCGGTGTACCCATCATGAAACTGAAAAGCGATCTTGCAGGCGAGACCCTGCTCCTCATTCTGATCGCTGAGCACCTGAACCTTGTGAAGGCCCTCCTTGCCTTCGTTCATGTAATCCACAAATGCCCTCAACCCATCCTGATACCAGAACTCCTCGCTTCGGTCGATCCGCTCATCCGCGAACTTGATCCGAAGCCCCTCCGTAAGATACGCCAGCTCGCGCAGCCGCGTGACCAACATCTCCGTGCGAAAGTCCGTGTCCGCGAAAATCTCGGGGTCAGGTTTGAACTCGACTCGGGTTCCGGTGTGCTTCGTCTCGCCAATGACTTCGAGGGCCTTGGTGACCTTGCCCTTCTCGAAGCGCATCGCGTACACCTTGCCGGCGCGCTCCACCTCGACAAGCAACCATTCGGACAGCGCATTCACCACGCTCACGCCGACGCCGTGCAAACCCCCACTGACCGAATAAGATTTCTGGTCGAACTTGCCGCCGGCATGAAGCACCGTCATGACGATCTCAAGAGAACTCTTGCCGTCAAGCTGTGGGTTCTCTGGGACCGACTTCACCTCCACGGGAATTCCGCGACCGTTATCCGTCACCGTGCAACTGCCGTCTGCGTTGATCTTGACGGAAATCGTGTCGCATTGCCCCACGAGCGCTTCATCGACAGAGTTGTCCACCGTCTCCCAAACGAGATGGTGCAACCCGTGCATCATCGTGTCGCCGATGTACATCGACGGCCGTTTCCGAACGGCCTCAATGCCCTCGAGGATGCGAATGCTGTCAGCGTCGTAGCTGCGTGGTTCTTTTGCCGGCGGTGCGCTCATGAATGGTGTTCCAACACGTGACTACTCATCTAGGATTTTCTCGCCTGATCCCCACCCGATACGGAACCGATGCGATACACAATACTGCTGATTGACGGCGCCGCGCTGTCGCGCTTCATGGCTTGGTTAAGAGCCTCAACAAGTCGTAGCCCATAACGGCGATTCAGGTGATAGCTCGTCGCCTTGGCATCCACACGCACAACAATCCGACCGTTCCAAAGAGATTCGACGCGCGTCCGATCCGCATACGACTCCGGCACCACGCGCTGCCAAGCTTCCTCCACAAGCATCAACCTCGCCGAGGACCGGAGCGCCAAATCCGAAACCGCCCTCTCGGCCGCATCGCCCAGCTTAGCGATCCCGCGCCCGCGCCAGGCTTGTCTCCGGCGAAGCCAGAATAGTGACTGGGTGGCCTCCGGAGCCTGCAACAGTCCGTTGGATTCAAGAATCTCCAGCCGTAACTGTCCCTTCTTCAAACTCGCATCCTCCCTGACAGCAACATCCCCCCCCCACAGCACAGCAGGTGCGCTGGCATCTGCTGCGTTCAAGAGGGTTCCGACTGGCTTCAGCGGGGTTCCCGCCAGGACCCGAAATCTCGAACTAAGAAAGATTCACCGGCATGACCACATACTTGAAATTCGGCCCACTCGTCAGGATGCCAGGCTTGCTCGTCTCCTTGAGCTCGATCGTCGTTGTCTCCCCGCACACCTTCAGTGCTTCTATCAGAAACTCTGGATTAAAGCCGATCGCGATTCCTTCACCCTCATAATCTATTGAAAGCTCGACTTGTGCCTCGCCCCCCTCAGCGCTACGGCTCGATAGTATCATCTTCGCACGACCGTCCGCAGAAGTCTTGGGCGAAATCTCAACCCGAATCCCTTTGGATTCCACATTCGCCAACAAGGCCGCCCGTCGTACGCCACTGAGCAATTCCGACGTCGCAAGCTCCACCTTCTTGTCCAGATCGCGCGGTAACACATCCTCCCACTTCGGAAAATGCCCCTCGACCAGGACGCTGCTGATCGTCGCCCGCTCCGTCCGCATGATGATCTGATTGGCCGACACCCGAACTTCGACTTTCTCATCAGCATTAAAATGGAGCCGGCTCAACAGTCCGAGGGCCTTGCTCGGAACGATCGCCGAGATTTCCCCGTCGCCACTCTGCTTCAACGCCGCGCCCGACAACGCCAATCGCCGTCCGTCCGTCGACACCAGCCGGAGCCGCTTGCCTTCCTTCTGCCACAAGACGCCATTAATCGCATACCGCGTGTTCTCTCTTGCCGCCGCAAAAAGTGTCTTCTCCGCCGCGCTACGAAGTTCACCCATCTTCACCGAGAAGTCCGGCTCGCCCTCCATATCCGGCACGGGCGGAAACTCACGCACGTCTTGGCCCACAATCTGGAAATGGCTGTCAGCGCCGCGAATGTGGAGAAGACCGTCGGCCAACTCAAAAGCCAAGGTCTCATCATGCGACTCGCGGACGATCGCCACCAGACGATCACTGTTCACCAGTGTCTCACCCTCGCTGGTCACCTCTACCTCACGGACACGATACCGCAGGCCCACTTCTTGATCGTAAGCGGTCAGCGTAAGTATCTCATTCGCCGCCGCCACACGAACACACTGAAGAATTGGTTTCGGCGTACGACTCAAGGTGACTGCCGCCGTTGCGGACAACGCTTCGTGGAGAGCGGATCGATCGCAGGTACACTTCATGACGGTTTCTCGTTCTTCATTCCAGGAACACACGCGTCCAGCATGACCATGTGGAATCTCGTTGCAGTTCCTTACTACTATAAGACAGGATTAGAATTTAAGTTATTCTTATACCCTCTTATAAGCTGTGGGTTGCGCACGGTTCCGAGCACGCATCGCGCAAGCCGTAGACGGAGCTAATCTTACACGCCAAACAGCCTTTCGTCCATGCTGGATAACCTGTGACACACGTTGTGCGATCTCGCCTCGCTGGTGGGCTTGGAACACACAGGTCGCCATCCGGCTCCGATGCCTGGTGGCGACTCGCCGGAAGATGCCAGCTTATCCACAAAATCTCCTGTCGCCGCTGTGAGTTTCTCATCAACCCTCCCGTCCTTGACTGCGACTGACGGAGAACACAAACCAAGACCCCAACCAGCGGGCAATTTCAATTCCGGCGTAATGCACCCTCAATCTCTTCCAGCCGGCTATGGAATGCAACGTCCTCGTCTCGCCGCTGCCGTATGAGCTTGTGGGCGTGAAGGACCGTCGTATGGTCACGGCCTCCAAAGAAACCCCCGATTTCACCCAGGCTGTGCTCTGTGAGTTGTCTGGCAAGGTACATGCATACCTGCCGCGGCAACGCGATCGAGCGGCTGCGGCGGCGACCCTGCAAATCAGAGAGTTTCACACCAAACCGCTCCGTCACCGCGCTCATGATGTCCTGAACCTGGATCGGCTGAGTCACGACTGCCTCTGTCTCGCCAAGCGCCTGTCGGGCAAGCGCCAGATCGATTGGGAGCGCCCCATCCAGGGCCGCCAGGCAGCGAAGCCGTGTCAGCACCCCCTCCAATTCCCGGGTGTTCGACTTTGCCTGCGAGGCGATGTGAAGGACCACATCTTCTGGAAGCTCTATCCCCTGAAGCCGCATCTTCTTCTGGATGATGGCCATCCTGGTCTCCAGGCCGGGAGCGTCAATGCGAGCCACGAGACCCCAGTTGAAACGGCTCACCAAACGTTCTTCCAGGCTCGGGATCTCCGAAGGCGGCGAATCGGCCAGGAGAATGATCTGTTTCTGCAACTGGTACAGCGTGTTGAACGTGTGGAAAAACTCCTCCTGTGTCCTCTCCCGTTTTGCCAAGAACTGGATGTCGTCAATGACCAGCAAGTCCACGTGACGGTACCGGAACCGAAAACTATCGAGTGCGCCCTTCTCGACCGCCTCAATAAAGTGGTTGACGAAGGTTTCACAGCTCAGGTACATCAGCTGCGTTGCCGGCGAGTGTTCCAACACCTCCTGACAGACGGCCTGCCCAAGGTGCGTCTTCCCAAGCCCGACGCTTCCGTGGATGAAAAGTGGATTGTAGGCGGTCCCAGGGGCCTGGCTCACCGCGACGCAACTCGCGTGCGCCAACCGGTTGCATTGGCCTGTCACGAAATTCTCGAAGACATACTCAGAATTGAGACGCAACAGCCCGGTATCTCGTTCGAAGGCCAAAGCGCTGGTCGCAGTCGTGTCAGGATGGTTCTGCCCTCGAAAAGCTCCGTCCGTCTGTGTCGCGAATTCAACGGAGATGAGCCGCCCGGTCGCCGCCTGCGCCCCTTCCAGGAAGGCCTGGAGGCAATGTTTCCTCATATAGGTCAGTTGGTCGTCGTCCACCGTATAGACGACGAGTCGGCCCGAGCTGAGATCGCCTGGTTCTAACTGTGCAAACCACCCGCGCGTCACACCTGAAAAGTGGGTTCTCACATGGCTCAGAATTTCCCCCCATACCGCGTCGCTCAATCTGCTCATGCTTGCGTCTCGGAAAAAAAAGGGCGGTCGCCTAACGTGATCAGGCTCCGTCCTGAAAAACTAACATAACTATATGGCAAAAAGGCAGTTACAGAAAAACTACCAAGCTCGCATATGCGGGCATCTTAACACCCTCTTCCACCTTCGACAACTGTGAATTCTTCGCCATCCAGAGGTTTTTGACGGTCGGCAATCTTTGCGCTTCCAGCCCCGCTCCGGCGGACAATCGTGCGGGCAAGCGTTGTGTCCAGACCCGTGTCGAACGCCATAGTAGCGTCGGCCCCCCGTGGC
>CAZTAR010000349.1:0-5185 GCA_964611695.1 uncultured Planctomycetaceae bacterium
GCCATTTCTCTTGGGTGCGTGCGCTGCCGGAGTTCTGTTCGCGTACATGCTCCCAAAGGCACACGCGGGATTCGTGCTCTACAACATCTCCGAGGCTCGGTGCTCGGCCCTGCTCGACGGAGCCCTGAGGGCCTTGCGGCTGTCCGGCTCGTGGGACGGCAAGACATGGCGCGGGGATTCCGGCGATCTCGTGATTCACGTTCGGTCTTTCGCCCTGCTGCGAAATGTGACGTTGCACGTGGAAGCATCGGACGCGCGAGCCAAACAGATCGCCCCGCCGCTGGAAGCCGAACTCCGACGCCGGCTCGCCCCGATCGCTCAGCTTCCCTCGGCGACGGGAGCCGGGAACGTCCTCGTCGGCCTCGCCCTCATGATGCTGCCCATGTGGATGGTCGGGCGGCACATCGACGATCTCGTCGACGCGATGCTCCACCTGTTCGGCTAGTGCTCCGTCAACGACGATGCTTCGAGTAGAGCGAAGTTCCTCTTTGCTCACATGCGGCGACAAAGGGATCTTTGTCGTACCCGCACCCCCAAAAAACGAGTGTGACCACGCACTGGAATGGTCCACGTTTCACCGTCTCGATGGCCTCCCGCGGCCGATATGGGTGCTGATTGACCGTCTTCCTTGCGGCTGGACGCCGTCCACCCGTGACAATGGCGGCGGCTGACGGGCATGAGAAATGGGGTTGAAAAAACGCTGGCGTTGGGCTACAAGGCATGGTTCGACCTGCGGGCTCCCCCCGGACGGGGCGGTCCCACGGGGCTGCTGCGGTGTGATTCGTTGGCAAGGCGGTCTTTGGGGTGCCATACGACCGATGAAGTTCATTCTCGTGGATCGTATTGTGACGCTCGAGCCGCCGGATCGGATCGTGGCGTGCAAGTCGTTGTCGCTGGCCGAGGAGTACCTGGCCGACCATTTTCCGACGTTCCCGGTGATGCCGGGCGTCCTGATGCTGGAAGCGATGGTGCAGTCGGCGGCGTGGCTGGTTCACGCTTCGCAGGGCTTCAAGCACAGCGTAGTCGTGCTGGAAGAGGCGAAGAACATCAACTACAAGAGCTTTGTCACGCCCGGCCGGACGCTGGAGGTCACGGCGGAGGCGAAGCGGATCGAGGAGCGGTCGAGCGAGTTTCAGACGCTGGGCCGATGTGGCGAAGAGAATGTGGTCAAGGCGCGGCTGCGGCTGCGTCACTACAACCTAGCGGAGAGTGACGCGACACTGGCCGACACGGACGCACGGATCCTGTCGGCGTTGCGGCAGAGATTCCAGTTGCTCGGCGGGCCGTCCGCATTGAAGATGGCCCCGACAATGGCGAACAACGGTTGACTGGTCCGCGAGGAGGACGATTGGTATGGCGATGAGTCGAGACGAGGTCTTCGGCAAGGTTAAGGAAGTGCTGGTCGACGCGCTCGGCGTGGACGACGACGAGGTTAACGAGGGAGCGACGCTCACGGGAGACCTGGGTGCCGAGTCGATCGATTTTCTGGACATCGTGTTCCGTCTCGAGAAGACCTTTGCGATCAAGATCCCCCGGGGCGAGCTGTTTCCAGACGACATCCTGAACAACCCCGAGTACGTCGAAGGCGGCAAGATGACCTCCAAGGGCATCGAGACGCTTAAGGCAGCAATGCCTCATGCGGACTTCGGCGATTTCGAGAAAGACCCCGACGTGGCGAAGATGCCCGACTTGTTCACGGTGAAGACGATCGTGAACTACGTTGAGAACAAAGTGGCGGCATAGCAGTCGTGCGTTGGATCTGGATTGACAAGTTTACCGAGTTCGAATCGGGCATCCGCGCGACGGCTATCAAGAACGTGAGCCTCGCGGAAGAGCACCTGCACGATCACTTTCCCGGCTACCCGATCATGCCGGCCAGTTTGATCATTGAGGGAATGGCCCAGACTGCCGGAATTCTGGTCGGTGAGGCACGCGACTTTCAAGAGAAGGTCATTCTCGCCAAGGTCAAGCGGGCCAGGTTTTCCGGCGAGGTCCGCCCTGGGCAGCAGATTCGCCACGAAGCTGTTATCGATCAAGTCACTGCGGAGGCCGCCACGACGACAGGTCGCGTGTTTGTTGACGGCGAGCCGCTGGCCGAAATCGATATCGTCTTCTCGCACATCGACAATAACCTCAGCGGCCAGACCTTCCCGGAAGAGAACTTCGTCTTCACGGACGATTTCAAGTCGCTGCTCCATACATATAACGTGTCTCACAAGCGGTCGTAGCGGGGCGCGCTTGTTTGCGAGTTGTGGGTCCTCGGACGTGTGCCGGAGGGGGGGGTCTGCCGGGTGGGGACACTTCGCTTGGGGGAGAACCGGATCGGGGACGAGCCGGCTCGCGGGGCTGCTTACGGCTTGCGGGGATTTGGACTCACCTCGCGAACTCGGCTAGACTCCCCGAATTGCGGGAGCCGGGGTGCGGCTGATTGATCCGCGAACGATGGAAAGCGATCGAAGATGAACAACAGGAAGCGTGTAGTCATCACGGGCCTCGGTGTCGCGTCGCCGCTGGGGCTGGGCATCGGCGAGACCTTTGACGCGCTGGTCGAGAAGCGTGGCGGAGTCCGGCGGATCGAGGCATTTGACCCTGCTGGGTTCTCGTGTCAGGTTGCCGCTGAGGTGACGACCGGCACCATCAAGGACTGCGTCCCGAAGAGTTATCGCAAAGCGACGAAGGTGATGGCCTGTGATATCAAACTGGCCGTCATCGCGGCCTACGAAGCGGTCAAAGACGCGAACCTCAAGACCAAGTGCCTCGTTGACCGTGGCGATGTGGATGGCGCGGTGGATGTCGATTCGACGCGGTTCGGGGCCAACATCGGCGCCGGCTCGATCTGTGCGGATCTGACAGAACTCGCGGGGGCCCTTGCGACTGCGGTGGATCGTCCCGACGCGGCGGAAGACCGGGGCTTTAGCCTCTTGAAGTGGGGCGAGGAGGGTATGAGTAACCTCACGCCGCTGTGGCTGCTGAAGTTCTTGCCGAACATGTTGGCGTGTCACGTGACGATCGTGCACGACTGTCAGGCGCCTTCGAACACGATCACCTGCGGCGAGGCGAGTTCGCATCTGGCGATCGGCGAGGCCTTTCGCACGATCGAGCGCGGCGCGGCGGACGTCTGCATCTGCGGCGGCGCGGAGAGCAAGATCAACCCGATGGGGCTTATCCGTCAATCGCTCCTTGGCCGATTGGCGACGGATAGCAATGATCGTCCTTCTGAAGCGTGCAGGCCTTTCGATCTGGGGCGGTCTGGCACGGTTGTTTCCGAAGGCGGCGGCTTGCTTATTCTGGAAGAGTTAGAACGGGCGAAGGCTCGCGGCGCGAGAATCTACGGTGAAGTCGTCGGGTTCGGCGCATCGGTGAACGCGAGTCACTGGTTCAAGCCTCAGGCGGACGGTCGGGCCATGTCGCTCGCAATCACGAAGGCGCTGGCGGATGCCGACATCGGCGCTGATCAAGTCGATCTTATCAATCCGTTCGGCGTCGGCACCCAGGAGCACGATGCTTCCGAAGCCGCCGGCATCCGACAAGCCCTCGGGGAACGCGGTACATCGGCGCCGGTCCTCGCGACGAAGGGGGCGATCGGCAACAACGGCGCTGGCAGTGGGGCGATCGACATCGCGGTGACGACCATGGCAATGCACCGCGGCGTCATTCCCCCGTCCTTGAACACAAACGACATTGATCCAAGTTGTGGCTTGAATGTGGTTCGCGGCGATCCGATCGACGCGCGGGCGGACGTAGCGATATCGGTGGCAAGCGCGTTGTCCGGCGGCCAGACCGCGGCCTTGGTGATTCGGAGGTACCCAGCATGAACCGGCGAGTTGTTATCACCGGCATCGGATGGATCACGCCGCTTGGCCAGGACATTGAAACCGTCTGGTCGGGTTTGCTGAACGGCGACAGCGGCGTGGCGAATACGACGATCTTCAACGCCAAGACCTTCCCGACACAGTTCTCGGGAGAGGTGAAGGATTTCGATCTCCAGCGATTTCTCAAGGACGATTTTGAAACGCACAAGGACGTGAGTCGGCAGGCCGGTTTCGCACTTGCCGCCGCGCGTCTTGCGTGGGACTACGCCGGTCTGGACTCCGCCGCCGACTTGGACAGGACGCGCGTTGGCGTCTATCTCGGGGGTGGAGAAGGCCCTCTCGACTTCGAGAACTTCGCCGCCGCGGCCGTGGATGGATGGGATTACGAAAACAATCAACTCAACGCCAAGCGATGGGCGGAAGTGGCTTATGCCCGACTTCGGGAGGTCGTCGAGGCGGAGCAAGAGCCCAACATGGCCGCCGGCCACATTGCGAGATTGTTCAGCCTTGAGGGACCGAACTTCAACACCTTGACGGCGTGCGCCGCGAGCACCCAGGCCATGGGCGAAGCCACGAACCAGATTCGCCGGGGTGACGCCGACGTGATGGTCTCCGGCGGGTGTCATTCGATGATTCATCCCCTCGGCACGACCGGTTTCAACCGTCTGACGGCGCTGTCCACCCGAAACGATTCCTGCAAGACCGCATCGCGGCCTTTCGACCGGACGCGCGACGGATTTGTTTTGGGCGAGGGCGCGGGGATGCTCATCCTGGAAGAGCTTCAGAGTGCGAAAGCGCGCGGCGCGAAGATCCTCGCAGAAGTTGCCGGTTACGGATCGACCGCGGATGCCTTCAGAATCACGGATATTCACGAAGACGGCCGAGGCGGCATCGCTGCCATGCGGACGGCTATTGCGGATGCCGGCATCGAGCCGAAGGATGTGGACTACATCTCCGCACACGGGACCGGCACGGCGGAAAACGACAAGATCGAATCCCTGGCGATCAAGGGCGTGTTCGGCGAACTTGCGAAGAAGATTCCTGTGAGCAGCGTCAAGAGTATGTTGGGCCATTTGATCGCCGCCGCCGGTGTTTGCGAACTCATCACGTGTGTGCTGGCGATTCGTGACGGCATCATTCCGCCGACGATGAACTACTCGGTTCCTGATCCTTTGTGCGATCTTGACTACGTTCCGAACAAGGCGCGCAAGGCGAACCTGACGACGTGTTTGAGTAACTCGTTTGGTTTCGGCGGGCAGAACGATACGATCGTGGTCAAGGCGTTCAAGGAATAGAGCATTTTAGGTATGAGATGGCTTTCTCTGTGGCGGAGATCAGATGGGGATGAAAGCCCGTTGCTCCAGGGTTAGTGT
>CAZTAR010000350.1:0-343 GCA_964611695.1 uncultured Planctomycetaceae bacterium
AGGCTTCACTTGGTATGATGGTGATCGAAAACCTGGCATATGGAGAATCCCGGATGAAAGCTATTCAGACTTTCACGTTGTTCGTGGTCGTCGTTTTGCTCACATCCCCCGCCGTGCTTGCTCAGGGCGCGGGGAGCGAATGGGACATCCTCAACCAGGAAGCCCTGAACCTGCGTCGGGCGGGCAAGTACGACCGCGCGGTGGTTGTGGCAAAGAAGGCGCTGGAGGTCGCGGAGAAGAATGTCGGCCAAGATCACCCAGATGTGGCCCAGAGCCTGAACACCCTCGCGGGGTGCTATGCCAAGCAGGGCCAGAACGCTCAGGCCGAACCGCTCTACAAGCG
>CAZTAR010000350.1:443-5182 GCA_964611695.1 uncultured Planctomycetaceae bacterium
TTCGCTGGTCATCCAGGAGAAGGCCCTTGGCAAGGACCATCCCGATTTGGTACTGGACCTGAACATCCTCGCGGGGTGCTATGCCAAGCAGGGCCAGTACGCTCAGGCCGAACCGCTCTACAAGCGTTCGCTGGTCATCCAGGAGAAGGCCCTTGGCAAGGACCATCCCGATTTGGTACTGCACCTGAACATCCTCGCGATGCTGTATTACCACCATGGCAAGTACGCACTGGCTGAACCGCTCTACAAGCGTTCGCTGGCCATTGAGGAGAAAGTACTCGGCCCCGATCACCCCGACGTGGCCACCAGCCTGAGCATCCTCGCGGTTCTCTACAGTACCCAGGACAAGTACGCACTGGCTGAACCGCTCTACAAGCGTTCGCTGGTCATCCGGGAGAAGGCCCTGGGCAAGGACCACCCCGACGTGGCCACCAGCCTGAACAACCTCGCGCGGCTGTATAACAGCCAGGGCAAGTACGCACTGGCTGAACCGCTCTACAAGCGTTCGCTGGCCATCCGCGAGAAGGCCCTTGGCAAGGACCATCCCGATTTGTTACTGGACCTGATCATCCTCGCGCGGCTCTATTACGACCAGGGCAAGTACGCACTGGCCGAACCGCTCTGCAAGCGTTCGCTGGCCATCCGCGAGAAGGCCCTTGGCAAGGACCATCCCGATGTGGCACTGAGCATTGAGAATCTAGCCGCCCTGTATCGAGCGACCAATCGAGAGAAGGAGGCTGCACCCCTTGAAGAGCGAGCAGCTGCGATCCGGCAGCGGGCTTCAGCCATTGCAGACGACTGACCTCTTACGTTTGGGTTGCGGGCTAAGCGGAGTCGATGGAGAATCCCGGAGAAGAGCAGTTCCTGAAGGCGCTGCCAAGCTACTGCGGCGGCTCGCCGGACAAGCGGCCCGTCGATCACAAACTGCTAGTCGAGAAGGCCGTACCATGGGAAGAGTTCATCACAGCATTGGCCAAGGCCATTGAGGCCTACAACGAGCGACCGCACACCGGCGAAGGAATGGACGGTCGTTCACCGTTGCAGGTGATGCAACTTGCCCCCCGCAAGCGGGTGCTCAGTTCACAGTATGACGACTTCCTTTTATCAATTTTCCACAGGCCGGTGAAGGTCGGACGGCTCGGCGTCGGGATCACCTATTGCGGCAAGCGGTTGACCTACGGCGCATTCGATCCTGCTGTTTGCGCACTTCAAGGGCAAGAGGTACGCGTGGCCTATGACCCTGACGACCTGTCGCGGGTAAACGTAATCTCGATGGACGGCCGCTATATCTGTCGAGCCGAGTTGAACCAGCGAGTCAATAAGAAGCTTCCCGGCGAGCGTCTTCGCGAACAGATCAGAGCCAGAAACCGCCAACGCAAAACACTGAAGCGAGCCCACGCCATCAGCAGTAGCGATTTCCTGCGAGATGAGGTCGACGCCACTCTTGCAGCGATGGCGAATGACACAGAACGCCACAAACTACCGGACGCGCCGCCACCCGAGGGCGGCCCGGTTTTAGTACCGATTCAACCGCCGATTGAAGTGCCTTCGCAGGCTGTTCAAACGCCGTTACGAAAGGCTGTCGGTGCCGAGGATATGGCAGCTGACACTGAACAGCGACTCCGGGACTTCCTGGAACGGAGCCAGGAAAAAGCATCACAACAGCCCCAGACCGAAACCGGATTCGACGCCTTGCGAAGGTGGGCGGAACGAGAGAGTCAAGATGCCTGACGGCGATGCAATCAATCGCGTTGAGGATATCTACGAACGTTTGGAGCGTAGCGCTCGCATACAGCCCGTAGGAGACGAGGCGATGAACGTAACGTCCAAGGATGGACTTGTGCAGGCCCGGGATTTGGTCAATTGGGCGATTCAGCAAGGTGACGTAACAGCGTCCGGTTTGGCACGCCGGACCAACATCAAGCCGAGCGTGATTTCCGCCTTCCGAAACGACAAGTGGAAGGGGAGCGCTGGGACGCTTCTGACGGTGGCATCGAACCTCGCCAGAGGCGTGAACCAACTGCTGTTACAGCGTGAAGCCGAACGGACCGAGGTCGGCGGTTTCGTCAAGAAGAGCGTCGCATGTGCAATCTACGACATTGTGCATTACGTCCTCAAGCGTCGATGGATCGGCGTGTTCGTGATTCCGGCGGGCTCAGGCAAGACAATCACGCTCCGACAGATTCACGAGGAGACGCCCGGTTCCGTCTTGTTGACGGTGACACACACGCGATCGTCCGCAAAGGCCTTCCTCCAAACGTGGGCACGTGCTGTAGGACTCGACGAAATAGGACCGGCCCAACAGATACAAGATTCGATCATTGGTTGTCTGATCCGCTCGGACCGACTCGTGATGATCGATGAGTGCCACAAGCTCGGCACCAACTGCCTGGACATCGTTCGGGAAATCTACGACGAAACGAAGATCCCGATCGTCATGGCGGGCACGCCCAGCTTCTACAGGACATTGACAGCCAGACGCGTCGGCACCGTAAGCAGCGAACTCATGGACCAACTCTATTCCCGCGTTGGCTTGTTCCGCGACATGACGGAGCGAGTCAATTCAGACACTGCGAACGACAAGGCATTATTCACGCGCGAAGACATCCGCAAGGTGTTTGCCCGTGGGCGAATTCGGCTTTCGCGAGACGCCGCGGACCTCCTGTTCAAGTTGGCCAACCATCCAGCCTCTGGAGGATTACGAACCTGTCGCGACCTCGTTCAGATGGTCGCGGATCTACACGCGGGCGAGGAGATCACAGCCAAGCTATTGCGGGCAGCCTACGCCATGAAACTCGGCGACCGTGAATCGGGATTCCGAATCGACCAGGCCTTCGGCCGTGCAACGTCCGAGCCTGCGCCCGTGGCGGCGACCGCCTGACCTTGAGTGAGAGAGAATCGTGATAGCAACGGCAAACAAATCGGGAATCGAACCTCTGTCGGCAGGGCAACGGCGTGCGTTGTTTGCGGTTGGCAAGGCCCGCGGACTGTCGATTGACGGTCTCAGAGAGCTCACGCCAGCAGGCTCAATCTCTGCCCTGACACGAGCGGAGGCCGCAAGCCTGCTTGATCGTTTGAACGCCGGCACCGATTACGAACACCCACGGCAAACGGAACGTCGGCCTCGTCGGCCGAAGGGTGTCTTCGCAATCGTATCCGATGCTCAGAAACGGAAGATCAAGGCCTTACTAATCGACCTCGGATGGAATCCTGAGAAACTCCAGGCATGGCTTTCAAAGCGGCATCACTTGGATGGTCGGTCGATGACGAAGATCGATTCGACCAGCGATGCTCGGGACGTCATCGAGCTACTCAAGGCCGTGCTCACCAAGCAGCGCGAGGCACATCACACGGAAAACGATGGGTCGACAGCGAGCGTGGAGCAACAGGACAGTGAATCGTGAATGTGTCCACTTTAGTTCTATCCCCAACCGCCGGTGTCTGGGGTGTCCCCGATTGGTCAACGGGGCGCGCATCCATGCCCAGGCGTCGGGTTCATGTTGTTTCGCTTGGCGGTTTTCTTCGTCCTCCCGCCAAACGGAGCGACACCTTGTTGACGCGGTAACGGCGTCCCCTGCTCGTAGGCGGGGGACGCCAAGCCGTGTAGCTGGGCGAAGTGGCACGCAGAGAAAAGAGTGGGTGGAATCCAGATTGAGGAACCGAAACGGCATGGAGCCGTGCGACCTAGAACATGGAGGTTAAGCGATGATGCTTTCACAACTGACAAGGCCCTCAGCCGCGAAGCTGGAAAAGGAAATTGGCGATCTAAAGCGTGAGATCGCTGCGATTGAGACGGAACACAATCAAGCCGAAGGCTCAGCAGTGGAGTCTTCAACCGATGAAAATGCCTACCGTCAAGCCGACGCTGCCTGCGTCAAACTACAAGCGAGGATTGCAGAAAGACGCAAGAAGCTGAACCGTCTGATGGCTGCCCACGACAAGGCGGTTATGTGGCGTGGTCACGGAATGACAAGGGGCGCGCCGCCCTTTCACTGGACGCCCCTCGCGGTCCCGATACTGACGAGGGTTGGGCGGAACACCTTCCGGCGCGGGACCACACGATCCACGTCGACGGCGTCGAGTTGAATACCGTCGACGCCGGTTTCGATCATCCCGCGAAGTGTGACCACTACCACGGCAACCTACTGAGTGGATCGCAAGCGGCCGCGGTGTTGGGCCTATCACGGGCGCGCGTGCATCAGCTTGCATCGTGCCTCGGTGCTGTTCAGTTGCGGTGGGGCCGGCGTGTTCGGTGGGGCTATCCTCTGGAGGCAGTCAATCGCTACGGTGCCACTCGTGCAATGCGGCGACGTCGACGAAGACAACGCACAGAAAGAGACGGTAGCCGTGACACGACGCGAGAACAATTACAGCATGGAGGCTGTGCATCACGATGTCAGAATTGAACTTTGGAATTCGGATCGGTGCCAAAGACGACTCGCAGGGCATCTTGCGCGGTGCGCTGTCCGGCTTCAAGTCGTTCGCGAAAACTGTCTCCAAGCCGATCACGGTTCCGCTGCGCGTGAGTCGCAAGGGGCTGGCGATTCTCCGTGACGTCAATGTCGGTTTGCGCCCAATTATTTCGGGGCTCGATAGCATCATCGAGCGAGGCACTGGTTTGGAGGTCGTTCAAAAAAGCTTCGAATCGCTCACTGGAACGGGCGGCCGACAGGCGGAACAACTGGCACGCCGCATGGTCCGCGCGGCGAATGGCACGATGCGTTTCGGCAAGGCGATGC
>CAZTAR010000351.1:0-5158 GCA_964611695.1 uncultured Planctomycetaceae bacterium
AGGATCGAATACGCGTCCCTTGAGAATCGCGGGAATGCCGCAACCGTTGTCCTTCACGCTGATATGAATGAAATTTGCTACTTGAGATGTATGGACCGCAATATCCCGTGCCCCCGATTCGATGGCGTTCTGAATGAGGTTGATCAACAATTGGCCCATCTCGGCAGGATTGGCCGAGATGCGGGGGAGGCCCTCGGCGAGGTTTTCGGCGATGGTCGCACCATTTTCTTCCGCGTGCGGCCGGGTCAGATGCACCACTTGCTGGATTGTCTCATTCAAATCCACAGGTTTCTTGTCCGACGTTCCTTGTCGCGCGAACTTCAGGACGTTTCGAATGATCCCGCCGCATCGTTTTGCATGCTTGGAGATTTCCTGCAACGCCGACTCCTGTTTCCGGGCCTCGTCATGGGCTGCCAAAGCTGATTGTGCTGCGAGGAGAATCGCCACGATGGGGTTGTTAATCTCGTGCGCGATACCGGTTGCGAGTGTGCCCAAAGAGGCAAGATGTTCTGATTGGCGCAATTTGGCTTGAGACTCTTTCAATTCGCTTGTTCGTTGCTCAACCAATTCCTCGAGGTGGTCCTGGTATCTGGCTAACTTCTGCTCGGCGAGCTTGCGTTTGGTAATATCATGGAGTACGCAGTGGGTTTGCTTGAACGAACCGTCGTCCTCGTGTCCGATCTTCCCATCGAAGGAGACGATGATGGTTTTGCCGTCCTTCTTGATCATTTCGAACTCAACCCCGAGGATGAAACCGAGGTTCTTGAATTTTGGGAAGCTTACCTTGAAATGCTCTTTGAAGTCCGGATGGATGAATTCCGAAAAGTTTCTGCCCCGGACCTCTTCCTTGGTGTACCCAAGCACCTTGCACCACTTCTCATTGACCTCGATGAATCTCCCGTTTGCATCAAGGGATTGGTAACCCAATGGCGCATTCTCAAACAGCAGGCGGAATCGTTCTTCACTCTCTCGTAGCGCCTTCTCTGCCCGTTTGCGCTCGGTGACGTCCCTCCAGACAGCGTGGAGCATAGGCTTGTTCTTCACGCGAATAGCAGTCAGCGATACTTCCACAGGGAAAATACAGCCGTCTTTCCGCTTATGATTCCATTCGAAGAAGTGGCTTCCTTCGTCGACTGCGATCTTCATCATCTCGTTTGCCTTTTCCTGTGAACCTCTGCCATCCGGCTGGATATCGGGAGACAATTCCGATGGATGGGTGTGTATCAGCTCATCTTTACTGTCATATCCAAGCATCGCCAGTGTTGCCGTGTTGCAGTCCACAAACTGGCGATCTTCAATCATGAGCATGGCATCAACGGAGTTATCAAAGAACGTCCTGTACTTTTCTTCGCTCTCGCGCAGCGCTTCCTCCGCCCGTTTGCCTTCGGTAATGTCAAGGACGATGCCCTCGTAGTGTGTAATCTTGCCATCGGAATCGCGGCGTACCCAGGTGTGATCATCCACCCAGCGCGCTTCACCGGTTGCCGCGATGAACCGGTACATTTGCTCGAACTGTTCACTGCTCTCCAGGTTGAACTGCTGGACTTCCTTTCCCACTCGCTCCAGGTCGTCCGGATGTATCATTTCGCCAAAAAGGGTGGGGCGATCATGGAAGTCCGCTGGACTGTATCCGAATTGAGCGACGTTTTCGGAAACATACGCGACCGGCCAGCCCTCTTCAGCCCGCCACAGGAAGGCCACGGCCGGGCTTCGATTAACGATCTTCTCCAACTCCTCACGCCGGTTTCGTAAGTCAATCATGGCCTTCTCCGCCTGCACGCGGGCGGAGATATCCTCGATGACCTCGATGAAGCCTGTCGTTGTGCCGTCCGCGTCGAATACCGGAAATGCCTGGAGGCGGCAGTTGAGAGGGTAGCCGTCAGGGCGAACACCCTTGGTTTCAACCTCTGCCGGTTTTCCGGTTTCCATCGCTTGAACACCGGGGCAGTGCAGGCAAATCGCATCGCGTTTCTCGAGTTTCGTGAAACACGGGTGACCGATGAGCTCGTGCGCGGGCTGCCCGAGTAACTCGAGGAGTTTGTCGTTGGCCATGACGATCCGGTGGTCAACGTCGATCAAGCAAATTCCCAGGTCGATGTTGTTGACGAGCGATCGGTAGCGTTCCTCCGAATCGCGAAGGTCTTGTTCGGCTTGGCGTTGTTCGGTGATGTCCACCCACTGACACACGACGTTCCTCAGGTTGCCTTCGGCGTCCAGTATCGGGAACATTGATACGTCGATGTACATATTCCGCGCACTATCGAAAGCGGTATTGCCCGCCTTCGCAGCCATCCATTGCATACTAAAACGCGTAGGTTCATGTTTTCCGAAAACATTCCTCACCCTGTCCATCAAGCCCTGTGTTTTCAAGTTGTCGTCTGCGAACACATTGTATTGGCCGGTGATCTCCTCATCCGTCAACTGCAGGGTCTCACGCAGGGAACGGTTTGTCCTGATGATCGTGCCGGTTGGATCGGAAACCCACATGGCAAACGGACTCATGTCGACAACGGTATCAAGGAAGGTCTTGGCCGAGGCGAGTTGCTCCTCGGCCCGCTTGCGTTCGCTGATGTCCTGAAGGGTGCCCTGCATTTTGATGCACTTGCCGTCTTCGAAGACGGGACGACCGATCACACTTGCCCACATAGGCCGCCCTTTCGCCGTGAAGCAGCGAAGTTCAAGATCAAACGGTTCCTCCGTCTCCATAGCGCGGTTGTAGGCCTTCTCCAGAATGGCTCGGTCTTCAGGCGGGTAGAAGTCCAAGTGCTCATCCAGTCCTGGGGGTGTTCCTGATTCGAGCTCGATGATCTCGTAGGTGCCCCGTGTCCACGAAGCCTCGCCTGTAATACAATCGTGCTCCCATCCCCCGATGCGGGCGATGCGCCCCATCTCGGTCAGCAGTTCCTCGCTACCACGCAGCTTCTCCTGCACTTGTTTGTTCTCGGTAATGTCTTCGGCGGTGCCCTCGTAGTAAAGGGTGCTTCCATCCTCGTCTCGTATGGCTTGAGCGTGTTCGCGAACATTGACCGTGGTGCCGTCCTGTCGGGTCCAGTCGCACTCCAAGGCATGCACCTGCCCCGAGCCCTCGATTTTTCGTTTGAATTCATCTCGAAGATAGGACGGATGATATCCCTCCATTTCAAGGTTGCGTTGGGCCAACTCCTCAAACGACGAATAGCCAAGCATGTTCAGGATCGCCGGATTGGCCATCAATATCTGCCCGTCCGGGGTCGTTCGATAGATACCGATCGGTGCGTTCTCGAAGAGGTGCCGGAATCGTTCTTCGCTTTCGTGCAGCGCCTCTTCCGCCCGCTTCCGATCGGTGATATCCTGACCAATAGCCAACACGCCCACAACGCCCCCGTCCGCATCCTTCAAGGTCTTGTCGTACCACTCGATTTCTCGTAGCTCCCCATCCTGCGTCAGAATCGGATTCACATGGCCCTGCGTATGGATGTCGTTCACTGCTTTACGGAACACGTCGCGCGTGGGGCCCCAGTCGCCCTGTGGCAGGAAAGTCTCGAACCAGTCCTTGTCCTTGACATCCTGCAAACGAAAGCCGGATAGTTCCTCCATGTAGCGGTTGAACCGGACGATGCGGCCTTCGATATCCAGAACCAGCACGATCGCCTGGGCGGTCTCGATCAAGCTCTCGGCGAAGTTTCTCTCGTGCCTCAAGGCCTCCTCCACCAGCTTGCGCTCGGTGATATCCTCGCCGATGGATTGGATGGCGACGGCCTCGCCCTGATCGTCAAACATCGCCCGGTTGGTCCAGCGTTGCCAGCGAATTGCGCCGTCCGGTGTGATGACCCGATGTTCGTGTGACTGCATGGGCGATTCGACTGTCAACGCCGAGATGCGCGCCATCACGCCTTTCCGATCGGCTTCCGGAATCAGCGACAGGAAGGACGTTCCGACCAAATCCTCCGGCGTTTTGGCGAAGTGCTTGCCATACGCTTCATTCACATACGTGATCTCGCCACCGGGCAAAAAGCGGCAAATCAAGATGGGCGTGTCTTCCGCGATTTCCCGGAATTTGGATTCGTTTTTGAGCAGGATACGCTTCACCAGTCGCTGCCGGTGGATGGCGAGTTGGGCGAGTCCGCCCATACTAACGAAGAGGATTGACGTTAGTGAGCGCATCCAGAGTTCGTCGGCCTCGGTTGGGAACAGGGCACTGAGGAAAGGATCCTGTTGGAGGATGATTGTGTGGACCGCAGCCTCGACAAGCCAATATAAGATGCCGAACCCGAATCCAGCCAACACCAAGAGGTTTGACCTGATTGTGCGTATGATCATCGTACTCCTCGGTTGGGCCGGGAATCATACTGTGCCGAGGCACCCTCCTCGAAATCAAGGGATCGGCCGAATGCGGCTCCAGCATACAACACCAGGATGAACGGTTCCACATTGAATGGAAAAAGTGAGGAATGTGGTTTCTTTTCGAGTGCTTTGTCATTGTTCAACTGAGGCAAGCCACTGTAAAGCGGTAGCTTAGCCGTGGCTTGCCTCACGTGCAGCATGGACCGGCGTAACTGGCCCGTGCCACCCTAAATTCCATCAACCCACGTGTGACCATGCACAAGGCTGATTCGTGGGGCCCAGATCGTTGTCTTGGCGCGCGAGACCGGACCGAAGGATTCCGTTCGTGGTGACAGCCGGAGTCGTGGGAGGATCCTCGCCGCCACTCGGAAGTGAACGATGCGGTCTTCTTATCTTCAAACAATCTCATCGCTGGCCGAAACACCTCTCCGTAAAACGCCAGAAGCGAACGCCGGGACACTTTTATCCCGACGTCCGCCTCTGGGTGTGACACAGTCTCTTTTCCGGTTGAATCGACCTTCTTGATCGCCCCAGGTCAGAAGTCGCTCATCTTGCTGTTATTGTCGGCATCATCAAGCGCCATGAACGCTTCATCGGAAGAACCAGATGAGGCGACTGCCGCAACCGGTTTCTTCGAGTTCATCTTCTCTTTATTGTCTGAGGGGTAGTTGTCTTTGGACGACTGATTTTGCCGATTCCTGGAACCTGCTGAAGCCCGGTTCCCGGTGTCAGACGCTTTGCCTCCGACCAATGACGACAGCTCTTCCACCATGCCCTTGACCGGGATTCTCCATATGCCAGGTTTTCGATCACCATCATACCAAGTGAAGCCTCT
>CAZTAR010000352.1:0-5156 GCA_964611695.1 uncultured Planctomycetaceae bacterium
CCATCGCCTCCGGCAGTCAGGCGTCGAGTATCCTTCGATTCGACTTCGGAATACTTCAAGTCCACAAACCCTTTTTCCGGCGACCCATCAACAAAACCGGACAGGATTGCAGTCGCCTTGTAAGTGCCGATAAGCGGCTTGCCGTCAACGGTGACCTCGTATTTGAGATCATACTTGATGACCTTGACGGCCTTGCAGGCGGCATCGGCCTTCTTGAGGATCGCGACCGGATCGGTCAATTCCTCCTTCTTCTTCTCTTCGCCCTTCGGATCCTTGCCATCCGCCCAGGCCACGGCAGGTAGGAAAGCAAGGCACAACAGCCAGCAGGTCACTCGATTCATCGCCGTTCCTCCAAATGGATATCAGATGTTGCGGACCCGGGTGTGAAATCCGCCTGTGCGCAAGGTAGTCATCCTGTGCCACAACACAGAATCACCCTGTAGTTATGCGTTGTCGCGGATCGCTTCTCACGCGCCAATTCAGGGAAATCAATAGAGAGGTTGTGCATTGATTGCCTTCAAGGTTAAGATCGGCGACCGCGCAGCGCGAGAGGCGTGTTGTTACCGTTCCGCCACACTCAACCCAAGGGGCATACGTGTCCACAAAGCTCACCAACGCCGGCTCGGGAGAATCCGTTATTTTCGATTCTCCGCCCGGCACCCAGTCATCTCGGTACTCCGATCGAAAACTCTTCTTCAAGAAATTCCTCGCAAAAGGACGCCAGATTTCCTCGGCAGTTCCTTCGAGTGTGGCAATGGTCAACGGCATCTTGAAGCACGTCCAATTCGACCATCCTTCGACGATCGTCGAATTGGGCGCGGGGACCGGCCCCGTTACCGAGAAGGTATTGGCCCTTGTGCGCCCGCATCATCGGTTCATCGCGATCGAAAATGATCCTGATTTCTGTGAGGTTCTACGACGCAAGTTTCCAAAACTCCACTTACTGGAGTCCGATGCGACCACCCTCGTCGAACCGTTCGAGCGAATGGGGCTTGAACACGGCGTAGGCTATGTTATTAGCTGCCTCCCAACGCCCAATCTCACACGTAAGGGAATGGTTCAGCTATGGAAATGGCTGCGATTCGTTCTTTCCCCGCGTGGTGTTTTCATTCAAATTACCGTCGCTCCCCTGGTCTATCGCGGGTTCTATACGAGGCTCTTCGAACAGGTCGAGTACGAGATGATCTGGCGCAACGTGCCGCCGGGGGGGATCTACTGCTGCACGCGGCCACGCCTGCATCTCAGAAAGCCTGAATAGAAGAGTCGTTCAAATTATTTGTAGCAGCCGACACCCCGGTCGGCCGGGGAAACAGTTTGGGTGCTGGTACAGTTTTACCGGTGGGTGCCACTGGCAGCTTGCAGCCAGTGCCGGCACGCGTGGTCAAGCCGCCCGTGCCTCTGCGGCAGTGATCGGAGCCGCGCGCGTCAGCAAGCGGTCAGCGTTCGACCTTGTGGGGGGCGAAAAAACAGGTGGTTCCCGTCGGCTACGGGGGGGCGACGGTACCACGAAGCATGTACTCTCAACGCCACAAGGCTCTAGTGCTCTGTCAGCCTCTATTTTTCGGGTTAACCGGGTTCCGGCTTCTGTGGCACAGGCGTCTCGCCTGTGGCTTCCACCGGTGGGACGCCGGTGCCACAAATACCAGGGCGGAACCAACCCGACAACTTAGAGTTGACAACGCACTCGGTTGCCATACAACGAAGAAAACCGGAGTGGCAGCGCGCGCGAAAACGCGGCACATTCCCCCGAGTGCCGCTACCTACAACGTTGATCTGTCTGGCCGTACCCTTGAATTGCCTTGCAATGCGCGGGCTGTAAGATCACTGTCCTGCGGGCGTGCTCATCTTTTGCAGCCGACGCTTGGCTTTGCGCATGTTCCGCCGATTGCGGTCTGAGGGTTTTTCGTAATAGGCGGTCCGCTTCATCTCACGCACGACACCCTCACGCTCGCAGAGCTTTTTGAGCCGCCGCATGAGTTGTTGAACCGGTTCGTTTGGACGTGGTCGAACTTTGATCATACTTTGTCGAATTCTCCCTTCTCGATGTTGCTTCGCCGCTTCAGCGTCCACTGCACGTGGCGTCGTGCCGAGGCAAAGCACCTTCGGGCACAAACACCAAACCGTCTCAAAAGCCGAAACGTCCGCATTCAGAATCCTACGAGTTTAAGTGTAGGCTGATCCGTGTCAAGACGCAATTGAGGATTCGGTAGTGGTTCACTTTGAAAAAGGCGGTAGGATAAAAAGATGGCGGCCCCGATGGTCATGTCGGCCACCGAGGCCGCCGATACCCCTTAACGCAGGGGCGTACATGAGGGTTAAGCCTACTTGCGACAGGTGCCGGAACGCTCTTTGCCCTGGCACTCGTTACAGAGCTCGCCAGTCGTCGGTTTGCCTTCGCGCTCGACATAGTCGTAAGTCGGCCAATTGGAACAGTTGCGGCACCAATGCCATGTGTCCGAGTCTTTTCGGCGTCTATAAGTCATGTTAAAGCTCCAACGCGACACAACGTCGCGAGAATTATGTGAACTTTGCTATCTTCCGAACCCCGTTGGCTTTCTGGTGCCCGACGAGGTGTGGCTTGCTGTCGTGCCCGAGCGCGTGCGCCGTTCGGTCGTCTGTCTCTCGTGCTTTACGCGGTTGGGCGACGAGAAAGGTATCCCTTGGGACAAGGATATTGAGTTCTTCCCCGTCAGCCTCGCGACGCACTTCGAGATCGACCGAACGATATCTTCAGGCCCGCCAGCGCAACAAAAACGTAACTTCCAGAATCCTGCTCTTGAAGCGGGGCGGAGGACGTGCTAGCATAGGTTTCCAAAGGTCCGATCCATCTGGGCGCTTCATAGTCGCCCTCCCTTGGTAACGGAATTCGATTGGGCCTTGTGGGCCGAGACGCGGCAACGTCTCGGCCCTACCCGTTTAATCGCTCTGATTATCGCCCCAATCTCGCCAGCGTCAACCCTCTTCGGTTTCGGTTAGGTGCGATCTGCCCGATTGATTCGTCCACCATTGGTCAGTTTCTGCTCCTCGCCTTCCAACATCGCAATTAGATCGTCAACCGTCCATTCGCGATCCGTGAGCCCAGCGGCTACGGCTGGCGTCGTTCCAAGTGTCTTGTGGCGGCGGATGAAGTTGTAGTGGAAGTAGTGCAGGGCCAGGGCGTGGACGTGGTTGACCACGCTCTTGCTGAAACCGTTCGTCAATCTCGTGAATCTCCGGTTGCTCATCCTTACAGTCAAGTTCTGCCGTTCGATGTACGACGTGGAAATCGCGTCCACGTCCGGATAACCGATGATCCCGTATCGCCGGCAGCCAATACACTTGGGAGGGCTGTAGCGGCGCTGGTCCGGCTCCGGGCCGTACATCTTGACCAGCATGGCGTAGTCAATGTCCTTCCCGAAAGCCTCGCTCACGGCTGCCAGATAGGGCTTGTGCCCGTCGCTGGTTAGCTGAATCCGGTTGCTGATCCGGTCGGCCACGTCGTCCATGAACTCGTTGGCATAGCCAGCATCCCGGCCGCCCACGAGGTAGGACACGACGAGCTTGCTGTCAGCATCCAAGGCTACCCACGTCCAGACATCCCCGTGTCCGTGCGCCCCGCGATCCCGGTTCTTTTGCTTGCAGCCGACGAATGACCAGATTTCATCGACCTGAACCTTGGCGCAGGACAGCCCGCGAACCGTCAAGTCGTGATAATCCCGGCAAAGGCTGCCCACGTCCGCCAGGAGCCTCAGGACCGTCAGCTTGCTTACTCCGCACATCCGGGCAGTCGAATTCACGCTGCAACCTTCGATCAAGGCCCGGATGATTGCCGCTCGCTTGTCTCTGTTTAGCTTTCTCATACCTCAATTATACTTGCTAGGCAAGTAGAAGTCAAATACTTTCCTAGCATGAATTGACTTTTTTGTTCTGGCAGGTATACTGTATTATATCGTGGCAAGCAAGGAGAATCACATGTCCAAGAAGAATCAGGCTTCCAAGGCGAGAGAGCAGGCTTCAAGGGGCGGTGTGGCCCGCGCAAAGTCGTTGACGCCCCAGGAACGTAGCGAGATTGCACGTAATGCCGTCTCGGCACGATGGGCAAAGGACTTGCCTCGGGCAACCCATACAGGGGAGCTTATCATCGCAGACCGCTCGATAGCTTGTGCCGTTCTCGAAACTGGGAAAAGACTCCTAACCCAAGAGTCATTCTTGACAGCAGTTGGCAGGGCTGGCAAAGCAAAGGGCGGCAAGGGTGGGTTGAAGCTAGTCGACGGCTTACCGCCTTTTCTGGCCGCAGACAATCTTAAGCCGTTTATTTCTGAGGACTTGCGCGAGTCGACGACCCCAGTAGTTTTCAGGGCACCCAAGGGACAGCGAGCCTTTGGGTATGACGCCATGTTACTGCCGAAGGTATGCGAAGTGTATTTGCAGGCAAGAGACGGCGAGAAACTGCTTCAGAGCCAAAGACATATCGCAAAATCGTGTGACCTGCTAATGCGCGGATTGGCACGTGTCGGAATCATCGCCCTGGTCGACGAGGCGACCGGATACCAAGAGGAGCGTGCCAAGGCAGAGCTTCAGCGCATTCTTGAAGCCTACATCTCAGAGGAGTTGCTGCCTTGGACAAAGCGCTTTCCGGATGAGTTCTTCAGACAGGTCTACCGGCTCCAGAAATGGCCATACAAGCCGGGCGCTGCCAAGCGCACCCCCTACGTCGGGAAGCTCATCAATAAGTACATCTACGAGAAGCTGCCAGAAGGCGTTCTGCCAGCCCTACGCAGCCGCAACCCTGTCACAAGGAAGGGGTGGCGTGCCCACAAACATCATCAATTCCTTACAGTGGACACAGGAGATCAGCACTTAGACCGCCAGATAACGGCAGTTCTCACGATTATGCGGGTGTCAGAAGACAATGGCCAGTTCGAGGAGCTATTTGAAAAGGCGTTCCCAGCACCGTTTCAACAACTTCGCCTTCCTTTGGTCGTTGAAGTAGACGCGGATGGCTAGGAATCGTCTCGCGAGCGTTCCCCACATCGCCCGTTGCATTCTTCGGCAGTCTGACCCACAATCCACTTGGCGAGTTCATTCGGGTCGGTGGGACGTGGTCCCAGACCGTCTGGCGGTGACTGCTCGTCGTCCTGATCCGGTTTCTCAGCTTTCGGTTCGTCGCTCATGCC
>CAZTAR010000353.1:0-5156 GCA_964611695.1 uncultured Planctomycetaceae bacterium
GAACGTCCCGTTGAGTTCCTCGCTGCCGCTACCGACATCCCAAGGTCCATAAGGATCAGTAGCATATCCGCCATCATAATAGTTCCAGCCCGTTCCGCTCATGCCGTCGCCCTGATGCAGTGTCTCGCCCGGCTGGGTCGCGTAGGTTTGCAGGGTTGTGCCGTTCCAGTACCCAGCCTTGACCCATTCATCCTCGGTCGGCATGTAGTACATCGCATCCTTGTGGCGGTACAGGTTCGTACCGTTGTCGGCCTCGGCGGGACTCCAGGTATCCAGCGCGTAATTACTCTGGCCCTGTGTGCCGGTGAACTTGTACGCCGCCTGATAGCCCTTACTCGTGTTCAACCAGTTGACGAACTGGGCCGCCTCGTACCAGCTCACATTGTTGGTCGGCACGTTCGCATCCGTCCAGTAAGAGTCACTGTCATATGCACCTGACGAATCGCCCGTCACCGGGACGCCCAGGCTGTTCGTGAACTTCGTCCACTCGTCATTCGTGATCTCGAACGTGCCCATGCGGTAGTCGTTGTTCACGATCCCGTACCCGCTGGCCGGGTTCGTCGCGCCCGAGATCGGCACGAAGTCGATGGTGAATTGATTCTCTCCCGTGCCGAAAAGATCGGCCTGTGCGCCAGAGACGCAGATGACTAGCACTGCAACAACGATTGCCAACTTCGACATCACAATTCCCTCCATCGCCTTAATTGGGCGTGTCTTCAGCTCTCCAGTATAGCGAATTCAGCGACTTTGGGTAAAGGGGGGCTGCCGTACTCGTAGCCACGTGCGTTTCGAATGTGACGACCGTGCGGGTGCAACCCCTGCCGGTTCTGACTTTGAGGACGGCTGAAGCGTCGACCGTCGACCTCACAGGGTAGACCTAGAACGCTCAGGATTGGCGCGTGTGCGACGCGGCGCGAATCATCGTCCAAGAAGTCGACCGGATGCGCCACGGGCGGCGATGAGGTTTCGTCGGCTTTGCGCGTGATTAGCGCCTGCTTTTCAGAATCTGAAGAGCGAACTTGTGACCGGGTGCGGCACCATGCGCACCGAATCGCTGTACAGTACGGCGAAGAGGGGCGAAACTGGGCGAAATAAAGAAAATGCTTGACAGGGAAAACCGCGTTCAGTACCCTCCCAGCGCGGTTCGGCGGTTGCCGAAAAAAAATCACACCCGCGAGGTCACAGGTTCGAGTCCTGTATCGCCCATTCGTCCCCCATGCCAGCAGGTGCCGGCGTGTGCCGTTGTACGTCAGCTTCAACCCCATCAAGGGTTTGCGCATCTTCGATCGTACCACTCGACAAATCCTGTCCGTCGCCAAACCGTTTTCTCCCATCAACTCGGTCTTACGGCTCGCCGCAGATTATGAAACAGACGCGGCCATTTACCGCCCTTTCCGCTTGGTGAGCTGCAGCCTCAGCGCGTCACAGATTGCCGAAGCCGTTCTCAATCCCAGATCGGTCCGTTCCTTACGCGCGAAGCGGTGAACCGTGCCGTAAGGCAAACCGCTGTCTTTTGCCAAGCGGTAAAGGGTTCGCGGGTCTTTCTCGATTGCCATCCGCATCGCTCGAATCAGTGAGTCGCTTGCCAAGTGAAGTCCTCATTCGTCATGTGTCAAAATAAGTATACGCCAAGATTGTTACTCACGCCAATCGTTTTTCTCTCTGAGCCCCACAGACCCGCTCGCTTGAGCGGGTCGCGCCACCAGTCGCCGGGGTGAACTATTCGGTCCTTCTGCTTGTCGAATATAGCTGCCACCTCTTTGACCACGCGCGGATCGGCCAACTTGAGAAACCGCCGACTGTGTTGGTGTTCCCTCGGTATTCTGTGTCTGTTCAAGGCACTTCTTCCCTTGCCAAGTCAATCGCAGCGATGCGTATTCGGACTCGTTCCGACGCTGATCGATGTTTCGTACCAAAAACAGCATTCCAGCAAGGTCTGAAGCAGTCCTGCTGTTTTCGGCGGGTTGGCCTAGTTGTGATTCCGACGTTGTGCAGAAAATATTCTCTCCAGCTTACCTCGTTCGAGACGTTCTCTCTTTTCCGCCCAAAGCGATCAACTTCAGCATTGTGGAGTTCCCGCCTGAGCCGTGCCTGTTCCCACGTTCTTTAAAATCCTCGTCGTGACACGCCGTTGTCCTTTTTGGCGGCTGTTGATGTGGCGTCCCTTGTCTGAAGGGTCTGAGACCTCGCGCCTCCCAGCGATTCCGAGATGCACCTGTTGCAGTGTGCGAGGGATGGTGCGAGCATACCTATTCTTCGCTCGCTAACGTCGATTGCGAATTCTCCGATGTGAGCGAATGGGGTTGTAGGCGTGGCCACGTATTTCTTTACATCAGACTTGCACGGGCATTCACATCGCTACCACGAACTGTTTGCCGCGATCGCCGATGAGAAGCCGGCAGCCGTTTTCCTTGGCGGGGATCTTCTACCCTCTGGCTTCGCGGATGCTCGGGTACCCGACGGCGCCCACCATGATTTCGTGAATGGTTTCCTCGTGAAACACTTGCGGAAACTGCGTCAGTCACTGGGGGAAGCCTACCCGCGGGTGTTTGTGATCCTAGGAAACGACGACTACCGAGCAGAGGAACCGGATATCCTCGCGGCCACAACACATGGAATCTGGGAGTACATGCACGAACGTCACGCATCATTGGATGAGTATGACGTGTATGGATACGCCTGCGTGCCGCCCTCACCCTTTCTTCTCAAGGACTGGGAGCGGTACGACGTCTCGCGACATGTTGACCTTGGGTGCGTTTCGCCCGAAAAGGGCCACCGCTCTGTCCTGGTCCCAGCGAACGAGATCAGGTATGCAACGATCCAGGAAGACCTCCGGCTGTTCGTTGGCGACGCTGATCTGGCCCAAACCGTCATGCTGTTTCATGCGCCGCCGTACAAGACGAATCTCGATCGTGCGGCATTGGATGGAAAGATGGTCGACCACGCGCCACTGGACGTGCATGTGGGCAGCATCGCGATCCAGCGTTTCATCGAGGAGCGACAGCCCTTGATCACCCTGCACGGCCACATCCATGAATCCGCGCGGCTGACTGGATCATGGTCGCAGCGTATCGGGCGAACGTATTGCTTTTCAGCTGCCCACGACGGACCTGAACTGGCGTTGGTTCGATTCGATCCGGCAAATCCGGCGAGCGCGGCGCGGACGCTCATTTAGCGTCCGGTGCCATATCCATCAACGATAGCGGCCGGGCGGCGTCTGTGATGGCGCCGATCTTCGCGGCGTAGCTCGTGCGGTTGGCGATGTCCTCATCTGTCACGATGTGCACATCGAGCAGCTCATCGGTCTTGTAGCCCGTGCGTAGATAGTTCAACTCGCCGAGACAAAGGCTCCAGCCCTCCAGCCACTGGCCCAACGCCTGTTTCTGCAGTGGGGAGCCCTGGAAGTGAAGCAGAATGTCGATGTCACTCGCCGGACCGGCGGTCGCGTTTTTGGTGCTGCCGAAGACGTAGAATGCCCTGACGCCGAATCGGGCCGGATCGAGTCGCGCCGCAATGTTCTCCGCCATGCGAAGCCTCCAACGCCAGCACTCGGCCTGTTGCGGCTCCGTCGTGATTTCGGCATCATCGACGGAGTGGACACCGGTGACAGGCGGAGCAAGCACGCCGACGGCCTCGTCGAGGTCTGCGTTCATCAGTACGCGCAATACTTGGTCTTTGGCCGCCTTGGGAACATCGATGACGTAAACCACCTCGGCCAGGTCGGCGAATTCGGGCGCGATGTCCGGCAGGATGTTGCCTGAACGCTTGAGGAAACGCTCATTGAAAACAACGCCTTCTTCGTCCGGGTACAACGGCAGGTATCGGATGGAAGCCTCCACCAAGTCCTGGAAGAAATGGGTCCCGAATGACAGGTCGGGCGTATAGTCGCCTTTCTTTCGGGCGATCTCGATCAGCATGGCCGTGTTGTTGATGTCGGAGTAGGTCACACTGACACCCAGTTTGATATCCCCCCGACTACCCCAGCGGCCCGGTCCCATGAGGAGGAACTGGCGCTTCGGCAGCAGCTTGTTGAGTCTGCTGACCGCCCGGCCCACAGCCGTCAGTTCCTCTCGGCTACCGATCCGGCTATACGCCTCGGGATCGACGTAAACGATGTGCGTAATGTTGGGCACACTGCCGTTGGAGATGTAACGGTTGGCGGAAAAGACGATTTCCTCTCTTGGAATGTTTCGCGGAATCGGGGCGGGCGCACACCGCTTCGCAGGATTCTGGGCACGGCATTGGAGCAAGTACAGGTCTTTGCCGTCGGAGGCAAACTCGATGTCCACGGGCGTCTTGAACTCCTTCTGAAGCAGCAAGAGCAGTTGGTGGATTTGCTTCAGAAAAGGTGTTCGTGTCAGCAGGCCCTCGAACGTAACCACGAGGTCGTCATTGTCGAAGTCGACCTGTCCGAGCATGGGCTGACGCAGGTTCCCTTGGTCGTAGATGGAGACGAGCTGCTCGATGCCGGGCACTTCATCACCATAGTTTCGCAGGAAATCCTTGATTTCAATCGATTCGAATTTGCCCGTCTCCAGGTTGATCGCATCCAAGTACCTGGGCGAATACCGCACGGTTTCCTCGACCGTTGCGTTGGCACGAAGACCGGGCTGACCGGGCGAAATGAGGATCGGGTAATCGTCGCCGAGCCTGTCTACGGCCCGTGTGCCAAGGCCCGGCACGAGACGCACGAGGCCGTCCTCGCGTTTGATGCGGGCAGACCAGCGAAACTCATTGTAATTGAAGGCGACGCCTGCGAAGGCAGGCAAGAAGAGGCGACCCACTTTGGTCCCAACCACTTCTTGGATCAGAATCCCCATTCCTTCCTGGAAATCGAGGAGGTTGCGCTCGGTCCTGTATTCAATAGGATCAGGACCGAAGGTCGAGGCATACACCTCGGCGATCGCGTCCATCAGCGCGATGAGACGTTCCCGCTTGCTACCCTGATTGGCTATGAACAAACTCTTGTATTTCCCGGAGAAAGCGGCACCGATCCGATCCTCCAGCAGACTCGAGCTGCGAACGATCAGGGGGTGATCGCCGAAATCGTCGAGGGCAACCGACAGACCCTTGATGATGTCGGATGAGAAGTGAGAGTGTTTGAAGACCTGGATGATGTCAGGGTATTCCTGGCGGATCTCGTCGATGTCCTTGTA
>CAZTAR010000354.1:0-5134 GCA_964611695.1 uncultured Planctomycetaceae bacterium
GTTTGTGCCCGCTCAACATGCGGCGGCAGATGTTCCGGACATCCCCCTGATAATCAGTGGGCAAGCGAACTGCGCGAAGGGCAGCGGTCACTGGACCGTTGCCTTTCGCGCATGAGGGCGTGGGTTTTTGCGCAGCTCCGCAACCGCCTCCCGCCACAATTATCATGCGCCGTGCATCCAGATTAGATGCTACACTCCGGCGAACAGAATTTCACGATTAGTTCAGTTCACAATTGGATATAGTACTTCACCATTGAATGCACCTGTGGCGCCGCCGTCTCGGCGGTGAAAACACAGGCGAGACACCTGTGCCACCATTCTGAGATGGTTTCGAAACGCCTCGTCCGCACCTCAGTGCAGCTTTCGCGTCTCGCCTATAAGAGGATCGACTCGGACGAGCGAGTCGGTTAATCTGACGAGATGGACCGCCGAAAGCGAAATCGCCTGTGTGTCTGGCTGATTATCCTGGGGCTGAGCAATTTCATCCTCTACGCAACGGTGTACGCAATCGTCGGCGGCGATGCTCAAAACGGAGGTATCCGAGAGGACGGCACCTGTTACGTCCGCGGGCATCACGTCCACCGACTCCTCGGGTATGAACAGGATGTCCCCCGCTGGGTCTGGGTCTACAGCTACATCCACTCGATCAGCATCTGGCCATCGATCGCGATGGTTCTCCTGGCGATGCTCGTCCTGGCCAGACCCCACATCATCGCCACTTACCAGCAAGGCGCTATTCAGGGTTCGACACTCGTGACGATCATGGCGACGATCATCGTCCTTGCCACAAGCGTCATCATGGTTTGGTTTATCATCGCGTTTCTTTCTTCACTGTTGTCCCGATGACCCCGCCCTTGGGTGACTATGCCAGAACCATCCACAACCGCCAGCCCCGAAGCACTCATTGCCAAGGCGATCGACCGATACGAACATCGGCCGCAACAGATTGCCATGGCCGATGCAGTAGCGGCGGCGTTCCGAGAGCGACGCCATCTCCTGGCGGAAGCCGGCACCGGCGTCGGAAAGAGCTTCGCCTATCTGTTGCCCGCGATCGAGCAGATACTGAAGCACCAGCGGCGCGTCGTCATCTCAACGTACACCATCGCCTTGCAGGAACAACTCATCGAGAAGGACATTCCCGCGCTCAGTTCCGCGGTGGACGGTTCTTTCAAAGCTGTGCTTGTCAAGGGGCGACAGAACTACCTTAGCTTGCGTCGCCTGACGCAGGCAAGCCGACGCCAACAGGCGGTCTTCTCCAGCGAGCGTGACCTCCGTCAGCTCCACAAGATCGAAAACTGGGCATACGATACAGAAGACGGCTCACTGTCGGACCTGAGTCTCCATCCATCTCCACAGGTTTGGCAACGCGTTCGCAGCGAGGGCAACAACTGCATGGGCGCCCGTTGCGAATACTATGACAAGTGCTTCTACCACTCGGCTCGTCGCGAGGCAGAGGATGCCGACCTGCTCGTGGTGAACCATGCCTTGTTCTTCGCCGACCTTGCGCTGCGTCGACAGAACGTCACCTTCTTGCCGGACTACGACTTTGTCGTCCTGGACGAGGCCCACAATATTGAGTCCGTCGCGAGTGGACACTTCGGCCTGAGCGTTTCCAGCGCACAAATACGCTTCCTGCTCAATGGGCTCTTCAACGAGCGCACCGGCCGCGGTTTCCTCGCCATGCTCGAAGATTCCGCCACCGTGAAGCTGGTCGTCGACGCGCATGCCAGGGCCGACGCCCTCTTCTCGGCGCTGCATCAGTCGTGCAGCCTGCGCGGCGGCACGGCTCGGATGGCAAAGCCAAGTGGTGTGCCAAACCTGCTGGGGCCCGCCCTGAAGGAACTCGCATCGGCACTCAAACAGATGAAGCGGGGACTCGATCGCGAGGACGATCAGTTCGAAGTCAACAGCTTCGCGGATCGCTGTACGGACACGGCCGAAATGCTCGACGTACTCCTCACGCAAAGCGAGGAGAACTACGTTTACTGGCTGGAACGATCCTCAGGGCACGAGGCACGCACAACGCTGCATGCCGCGCCGTTGCAGGTGGACGAACTCCTGCGCGAATCCCTTTTTGAGCGAACCAAGTCCGTGGTGCTCACGAGCGCGACGATGTCCACCGGCGGCGATGACGGTTTCGCCTTTTTGCGAAAGCGGCTGGGCGTGAGTGAGGCCGACGAACTCCAGCTAGACTCACCTTTCGACTACGCTGGAAAGGTCACCCTCCACATTGAGACCGGTCTCCCCGAACCGAACGACGGCCGATTCGTCGAAGCCGCTTGCGGACGGATTGAGGATTATCTGCGAGAGAGCCACGGCCGCGCATTCGTGTTGTTCACCAGCTACGAGGCCCTGAATCGATCGGCGGAGTTGCTCGAACCCTTTTGCGAGGAGGAGGGCATGACCCTGTTGGTGCAAGGGCGTCACCTGGCTCGGGGACGAATGCTGACCGAATTCAAAAGGGCGGAGTCCGCTGTCATCCTCGGCACCGATTCGTTCTGGCAGGGAGTGGACGTGCCTGGCGAGGCATTGCAGAACGTCATCATCGTGAAGCTGCCTTTCGCGGTCCCGAGCCAGCCGCTGATCCAGGCCCGGATCGATGCGATCCGCGAAAACGGCGGTAATCCGTTTATGGAGTTCCAGTTGCCAGAGGCGGTATTGAAGCTGAAGCAGGGTTTCGGGCGGCTGATCCGAAGCCAGGCGGATCGTGGAATCGTCGTCGTGCTGGACAAGCGTATCCAAACGAAGCTCTATGGACGCCGATTCCTGCAAGCACTGCCCAAGTGCAAAGTCGAGTTTCATCGCGAGCCGCCACGTTAAAGCAGCCGACGATTGGGAGTAGCTTTGGTATGCCAAAAGTGTGACATAAGTATGGCATGTGTGTGACTTGAGTGAGACACGGGCGTGACAGTGGCGTGACATTGGTGCAACATTGGTGGGACATCGGTGGGACATAGGTGGGACATTGGTGGGACATGCATGTGGCACCGGCGTCTCGCCGGTGGAATCGTGGAAGCCGAGTTCCATTGCCCCACCGGCGAGACGCCGGTGCCACAGGGGATGTGGTATACACTCGAAGCGGCGTCCAAACAACTTATTGACTGCCTCAGCCGACGTAGTCGGCCTGAAGAGACTTACACGGGAGCTGATTGATGCGAAACAACCGAATCCGAATGACGATTTACCTTGGATGCGTTCTTCTCGGTGCAACGTTTATCGGGGCGATTCGCGCACAAGGCGACGGCAAAGCCCTCCCGAACCCGGCCACGACCGTGTCTGCCGGTTCTGCAATCGAGCCGGACACAGCACTGCACAAGCTCTTCGACGACTACTGGCAATTCCAGATGCGCCGGCATCCCGAATGGGCAACGAATCTCGGCGACCATCGTTACGACTTCATGTTGTTCAACTACAGCGAAGAAGCAAGGAAGAAGGCCACAAAAACCCTGCGGGCGTTTCGCACCCGGGCGGCCGAAATGCCGCGAGGCAGCTTCTCTCCGGACGATCAACTCAGCCTCGCCCTCTTTGAATGGAGGATCAATACCTATCTCGAACAATCCGATTTCCATGAACACTTCTTGCCCATCAACCAGATGAGCGGCCCGCACATCACACTCGGCACGTTGAAAACCACGCAGCCGCTCAACACGCCGCAGGATTGCGTGAACTACGCAGCGCGGCTCCGGGGCTTCACCCGGCAGGTTCGTGCTTCAATCCAAATGATGAACCGCGGCATGAAAAGGGACGTCATCGCGCCGAAAATCCTCATCGAGAAAACCCTACCCCAGATCAAGGCCCTCATCGCCGAAAGGGCCGAGGACTCTCCGTTGTACGCTCCGGCGAAAACAATCGGTCCGACAGCGGGCGGCGCCGATTCCCAATACATTATCCTCGACGCGGCGCGCGACGCGATTTTCGCGTTGCAACTGCTCCACACCTACTTGAGAGACCGGTACCTCCCAAACTGCCGAGACACAATCGGCTATGGCGATCTTCCGGACGGCCTTGCCTGGTATCGCCAACTCATTAGACACCATACCACCACCGATCTGCGGCCTGAAGAAATTCACCAGATGGGGCTCGATGAGTTGAAGCGAATTCATACCGAGATGCAGGAGATCGCTGACAAGGTTGGATTCCGAGGTACCCTTCCAGAATACTTCGAGAAGGTCCGCACCGATCCCGCATTGCACAACAAGTCCGCCGAGGAGATCATGCGACGCCATACCGAAATCCTCAAACGATCGCGAGCAAGGCTTCCCGAATTGTTCGGTGTTCTTCCCAAGACGCCCATCGAAATGCTGGAAATGGAGCCGATTCGAGCCATGTCAGGGCCGGCGGGCTTTTACTACGGAGCGCCCGAGGACGGTTCTCGTCCGGCATACTTCGCGGTCAACACCACACTACCAACTACCCGACCGATCTACACCATGGAAGCCCTGACCTACCACGAAGCCGTGCCAGGCCATCATTTGCAGGGGGCGATCGCCAGAGAACGCGCCAACCTCCCGATGTTCCGCCGCCACCAAAGCATCGATGTGTTCATTGAAGGGTGGGCCTTGTACGCTGAAGGGCTGGGCAGTGACCTGGGAGGCTACAAGGATCCGTACGCGAAGTTCGGAAGGCTCACCTACGACGCCTGGCGAGCAGCGCGTCTGGTCGTCGACACCGGCATTCACCACTTCGGTTGGACGCGAGCGGAGAGCATCGCGTTCATGAAAGAGAACACCGCACTCAATGAAGAGAACATCGCCGCCGAGGTTGATCGCTACATCGCCTGGCCTGCCCAGGCGCTTGCCTACAAGATCGGCGAGATGCACATCCTTAAACTACGTCGAACAGCCGAGGAAAAGCTCGGAGGTCGTTTCGATGTCAAGGCGTTTCACGATCAATTGCTCCACGAGGGCTCGCTTCCGCTATCACTCCTGGAACAGCGAATGACGAATTGGGTCGAACGCCGCGCGGCCGTCAAATAATCGGCTCCGCCCCACTTCCACGGCACACCAACGGGTAGTGGATCACTTGTATCTGTGTGCCACTGGCAGCTTGCAGCCAGTGCCTTCTCGGACGGACAAACCGTGCAGGGCGACCAAAGTGAACCACCACCACCTGAAGGCGGTGGCTTTGAGAAGGA
>CAZTAR010000355.1:0-5122 GCA_964611695.1 uncultured Planctomycetaceae bacterium
GGAAGAGTCCGCCTCGGCGGCGGAAGAACTCTCGGCCCAGGCCCAGACCGTCAAGGGCATGGTGGAAGAGCTGTCGTCATTGGTCGGCGGGAACAAACGCAGCGCCCGAAGACAAACCGCGGCACGGTCCGCGTCTTCCAGCAAGGCCGGTGAGGACAAAAAGAACCACTTCGAGTTCCAGGCCGCCAAACTCAAGGGGAAGCAAAAGACTCAGCCCGAGTTTGCTGCCGCTCCAGCCGGGAGTTCCGGCGACGCTTTCATGAACTTGGATGATAGTGAACTCGAGGATGGGAATCAGTCATCAGCGGCGGGCTCGATGGAAGACTTCTGACCAGGAGCAACTGACAGAATTTAGGTTGGGATGCGGCGGCGCAAGGCACGCCGCATTCTTTCACAAATACAGACATCAGATCAACTGACCGTTTCGAGAAAGGTGAACTTGATATGGCTACAGCAACCATTGAGAAGCCAGATACGGCGACGACGACCGAGAACCAAGAGGGCACTTCCGCCGGTGGCAAATACCTGACATTCAAGTTGAGCAACGAGGAATACGGCGTGGAGATTCTGAAGGTCCGGGAGATTAACGGGCTGATGGACATCACGGCGGTTCCGCAGATGCCGCATTATATGAAGGGCGTCATCAATCTGCGGGGCAAGGTTCTCCCGGTCGTGGATCTTCGCCTCAAGTTCGGACTCGAGGAGATTGAGCATACGGAGCAAACCTGCACCATCGTTGTGGATGTCGGCAGGGAGATCGGCATCATCGTCGATACGGTTTCCGAAGTGCTTGACATCAAGAGCGAGGCGATCGAGCCTCCCCCGGCCTTGGGGGGTACGGTGGACACGTCGTTCATTCTCGGGATGGGGAAGGTCGGCGACGAGGTCAAAATTCTGCTCGATATCGACAAGGTCCTGGATGACGAAGAAATAACGATCGTGTCGGCCGCGGCGGAAGCTTCGCCAATCGCCTCCGATTGATTGTGTCCACATCGCCCTAGCGGTGTGAAACCAATCACCTCGATCGACGACATACCCCGGGGCAGTGACTGTCACAGCGCCGGTGCTCCGCGCTTGTGAGGCGGAGACCGGCGAGATAGACTTCTCCTTCGATCCGGATCAATCCGGAAGGGGAGGTCGCACGGGCCGATGGACTTCGACGATCTATACCGTGGCAAGAAAGACTACTTCGGCAGCGAGCCCGAGGCGTTGCTCCTGAAGCACCAGGGATTGCTCTCACCTGATCTACCGATTCTTGATGTTGGCGCCGGTCAAGGACGCAACGCACTTCACCTCGCGCGGAGGGGGTGGCGGGTGGATGCCATCGACCCTTCGCGGGTTGGCATGGAGGCAGTCTCCACCGCCGCGTCGTCCGACAAACTTCCCGTGCGAACCTACTCCTGCGGCTTCGATACGTTCACACCCGAGGTCGAGTCTTACGGCGCTGTCTTGCTTTTCGGCATGCTCCAGATTTTGCCTCGAGAGTCGATCGACCTGCTTCTGCAACGGGTGAACACTTGGCTCACCACAGACGGCTTGGTGTTCGTGACTTGCTTCACGACGCTGGACCCGATGTGCGAGGACTATGCCAGGAAATGGTCTGAAGTCGGCCCCGGTTCGTACAGCGACGGGCGTGGCTCTACGCGGACATTCCTGAAGCCGGATGAACTGCCGACGTTATTTCCCGGCTACGAAGCAATCTACGTATGGAATGGCATGGGGCCGGAGCATCAACACGCCGACGGCCCGCTCGGCTGCCACGCAATGTCAGAGGCGGTTTTTCGTCGTAGGCTGTAGGCCGGCGAGGCGGGAATACAGGTATCTGGAATCCATCGGATTGCAGTGCCCAAGAGCCACGTCAGTAGGCACTCGACTCAGCTTTTGATACGCCATTTGCCTTTGGCCAAAGGGCATCCAACAATGTCGTAGATGAATGGGACAGAGGTTTTCGAGCGATTCAAACACAACTGCCGGGGATTCATGCAGTCCCGTTGCTACGTGATCGCATTCTGCCTGACGGGTTTGCTTTGCGATGCTCTGAGCACGGTTCATTTCATGACACAGCGACCTATGATGGGGGAGTTACATCCGGTCGTGGATCTGGCTGCTCAATACCTGGGACCGGTCGTGGGGCCATTGGTTGGATTTGCCGGGAAGGCTGTTGCCGGTTTTTGCGTTGCGGTATTTTGGCGGCGATGGTCTCGACACATTTTGATTGCCGTGGGCATCTTATCGCTGTGGGCAGGCTGGTATAACGTCTGGGGCTACGAGATGTACACGCCCAACTTTCTCAAATACATTCCGTGGTAAGGTCATAACACGGCACTGGCGGACAGGCCGCCAGTGGCACCCTGCGAACCCGAAGTATTCGATTGGTGGCAAGATCATTGCACCGGCCAGGTCATCCGAGCGGCGATGGGCATTCTGCGGCCGACGCCGAATGCGCGGCTCGTGACTTTGAGGCCGGTGGCGGCTTGTTTGCGTTTGTACTCGTTGAGGTCGACTTTGCGGAGGACATCGCGGACTGTTGCCTCGTCGAAGCCGTGTTCGACAATCTCCTCGGCGGACTCATCTCGTTCGACGTAGTGGTAGAGGATCGCGTCGAGGATGTCGTACTCGGGGAGGCTTTGTTGGTCGTGTTGGTCGGGCCTGAGCTCTGCGGAGGGGGGCTTGGTGATGGTGGAAGCCGGGATCACCTGTCGGCCGGCGCGTTCGTTGAGGTATCTGGCGAGTTCGTAGACCATTATCTTGGGGACGTCGCTGATGACGGCCAGCCCGCCGCACATGTCGCCGTAGAGGGTGCAGTAGCCGACGGCCAACTCGCTTTTGTTGCCGGTGGTAAGCAGGAGCCAGCCGAACTTATTCGACATGGCCATGAGGATGCCGCCGCGAATTCTCGCCTGGATGTTTTCCTCCGTCACATCGGGGGGCTTGCCGTCGAAGTGGGGCGTTAGCGACGTTTCAAACACATCGTGCATGTCGGCGATGGGAATGGTTTTGAATTCCATGCCGAGGTTCTCAGCGAGGATCGCCGCATCGTCCTTGCTGTGTTCGCTGCTGTATCGAGAAGGCATGGCGATGCCGTGGACGCGATCAGGGCCGAGGGCTTCGACGGCGACAGCGGCGGTGACGGCAGAATCGATCCCGCCGGATAGGCCGAGTACGACTTCTTTAAACCCGCACTTTTCGACATAGTCTCGGGTTCCGAGGACGAGGGCCTGCCAGACAGATGCGATCGGTGTGGGGTAGGGTTCGTGCCGGGCACTGCCGAGATCGTCGAAGTCAACGAAGACCATGTCGGGTTCAAACGCCTTGGCGCGAGCGACGACTTTGCCCGAACGGTCGAATGCGCAACTAGCTCCATCGAAGATCAGTTCGTCGTTGCCGCCGACCTGGTTGACTGAGACGAGGGGGACGCCTCGTGCGGCGGCCTGGCCTCCGAGGAGCTTTTCGCGGAATGCCTGTTTCTCGACGACGAAGGGGGAGGCTGAGGCGTTGATGATGAGATCGACGCCGGCGTTGGAGAGTTTCTCGATTGGGTTGTCGTGATAGAGTCGACGTTTGAAGAGTCGCGCGTCGTTCCAAAGATCTTCGCAGATCGTGACACCGACTCGAAGCGGGGGACCGCCGAGTTCGAGCGTCACGACGTTCGCCTTTGAAGCGGGTTCGAAATAGCGGTGTTCGTCAAAGACGTCGTATGTTGGAAGAAGGGTCTTGTGAAATTCCGCGACCTGGCGGCCGTCTTGAAGCAGTGCGAGGGCATTGCGGAGAGGGCGGCCGATGGGGTCAGGGTTTTGGCTGACGCAGCCGACGAGGACAGCGGGCCCACCTCGCGTGTGCTTGGCAAGTTTTTCAAGTGCCCGTGTGTTCTCTGCGACGAATCTGGGTTTGAGGAGGAGGTCTTTGGGGGGGTAACCGCAGAGAGATAGCTCCGGGAAGATGACGAGATCGGCTTTTTCCTCGCGAGCTTCGGCGATGCGAAGGCGAATCATGTCGGTATTGCCGGCGATGTCGCCGACGATGGGGTTGATTTGGGCCAACGCGAGGATCATGGATAAGAGTATATCCTCACGGGTGGTGTTGGCGAAGTGGAACGTGAGGTTTTCGGGAGTTCGATGGTGGATTCGGAGGGGCATTTCGGCGTTGTTGTGAGATAGGGTGTCGGCCACAGGAGGGCGAAGTTGCGCCCCGCGTCCTACACCCTTCATCCCACGCTCCATACGAGGCGGATGCGACTTCGGTGGTGTGTTTCCAGTTCGTGGTCCACCCTAAGTTAGCGGGTTGGTTCCGCCCTGATATTTGTGGCACAGGCATCCCGCCGGTGGAGGACACAGGCGAGACGCCTGTGCCACAGAAACCGGAATCCAGTGAACCCGAAAAAAAGGTTGACGCAGCACTCGTCATCCCCGTCGGCCACGGGGGGCCGACGCTACCTTTCGGGCTTGTTCCGAGGCTCGCAGGGTTAAGTCAGGTCTTCTTGGAAACGTTCTTACGGTAGATGCCTCGCTCACACGCGACGACGAATGTCTCGGCGGTGGTCTTCAGTCGCTCCCAGTCGAGACGGATTCGGTCGGCTTCCGTCGGGTCGATCTCGCCGTCGTCGGCGACGGACGAGCTGACTTCGTTGAGAAGCCGGCTGAATGCCATGACGAGGTATTGCGTGGATTGGAGGAGGTCCGAGTCGATGTCCTGGCTCGCCTCTTCAGGGTTGTGAACGAAGAAGCCGTTCGCCTCGTGGCAGAGCCAGTTGACGACCGGGATGTGGCCTGTGAGGGCGACGATGTCCCGGAGCCTATCGAGCGGGTTTCGTGTTCCGCTGGTGTCGGGGTCTTTGGCGGCGGCCTCCTCGCACCATTTGTAGACCAAGGCGGGGCTGACGCGGAGCTCGGCCGCCAGGGCCTTGACACCGACCTGTTCGGCGGCTTGACGAAGGACCTCGTGTGAATGCATGTTTCGCTCCTAATCCTGCGGTGAGGTTAACGGGTGGTTGTATGTCGGTATCGTGGCTCGATCTATTAACTGGTGAGCGACGCTTTGGTCGGGCTGTGCGCGTCGTAGTGAAGTTTTCGGTGATCCTCGTCGGCCACGGGGGGCCGACGCTACGGTTTTGTCAGGCACTTGG